>JAKLLJ010000186.1 GCA_023150215.1 Thauera sp.
CGTGCGTGCGCGAGGCGTTGAATTCGCTGTGACGCACGCCGGTGCCGGCGCTCATCATCTGCACGTCGCCCGGGCGGATCACCGAGCCGGTGCCCATCGAATCCTTGTGCTCGAGGGCACCATCGAGGACGTAGGAGAAGATCTCCATGTCGCGGTGACCATGGGTGTCGAAGCCACGCCCCGGGCGCACGCGGTCTTCGTTGATCACCAGCAGGTCGGAGAACCCCATGTGCTGCGGGTCGTAGTAGCTGCCGAAGGAGAAGCTGTGCTGCGAGTGCAACCAGCCGAGGTTGGCGAGGCCGCGGGCGGCGGCGGGGCGGAGTTCCATCGTTTCCATCTCCTGTCGGTCTGCAAGCCGGCATTCGCGGGCGCGCCCGCGCGCGCAGAAAACCACGGGCGTCACCCGGCAGCGACACCCGGTTCGACACGCGTGCTCAGTTCTTGATCGCTTCGAGCGAGACGGTGATCGTCACCTCGTCGCCGACGTGGGGCGCGTACATGCCGGCGTTGAACTCGCTGCGCTTGATCACGGTGCTGGCGTTGGCGCCGATGGTGTCCTTCTTGAGCATCGGGTGCGGCATGGTGACGAAGTGGCTCACCTTCAGCGTCACCGGCTTGGTCACGCCCTTGATGGTCAGGTTGCCGTCGATGGTGGCCGGCTTGTCGCCGTCGAACGTCACCTTGGTCGACTTGAAGGTGGCGGTCGGGTACCTGGCGGTGTCGAGGAAGTCCTCGCCCTGGATGTGGCCGTCGAAGGTCTCGTAGCCGGTGTTCACCGAAGTCATGTCGATGACGATGTCGACCGCGCCGGCCTTGGCTGCCTTGTCGAGGGTGACGGTGCCGGTGGTCTTGTCGAACTTGGAGATCTGCGTCGTCAGGCCGAAGTGACTGTACGAGAAGTTGGGGAAGGTGTGGGTGGCGTCGATGGTGTAGGTCTCGGGCGCGGCGAACGCGGAGGTGGCTACTGCCGAGACGATGAGGGCGGCGGTGAGCTTGGCGATACGATTCATGGGGGTGGTCCTCTGTGAGTTGGGATTGGGTCGTAGAGAAACTGCGGAGGCTTGAACGGCTGCGGCTTACTTCGCGGCCGCGGTGATGCGGAACTTGATCACGACGTCGTTGGCGACGATGTCGAAGGCCTTCCACGCGCCCTCGCCAATCGAGAAGTCGCCGCGCTGGATGGTCAGGCTGCCCTCGAACACGCCGGTGTTGCCCTGCGGCGTGAAGGTGGCGGGGACGATGACGTCCTTGCTCGTGCCCTTGATCGTCAGCGTGCCGGCGACTTCGTACCTGTTGCCGCCGAGCGCCTTGACGGCGCTCGACTGGAAGCGCGCAGCGGGGAAATCCTTGGTGTTGAACCAGGTCTTGCGGGCGACCTCCCCGTCACCCTCGGCGCTGCCGGTGTCGACGCTGGCGAGCTCGACCTCGATCGAGGCGGTGGCGGCCTGCGGCGCCGCGGGATCGAAACGGAGCTGGCTGGAAAACTTCTTGAACGAGCCGTCCATCGACACGCCCATCTGCTGGAAGCCGAAGGCGATCTGGCTCTTGTCGACCTGAACCTGGTTGTATTCGACGGCGTGGGCGGCCGAGGTGGCGAGGGCAAGGGTGGCGAGGAGGGCGAGCGCGGTGCGTTTCATGATCGGGGTCCTTGGGTGTGCGGCACGGGGGGTGGCGTTGCGGTCGGGAAGGGTTCGCGGCTGCCGCCGCTCCTACAGGGGAGCACCGTGCCCTTCAGGAAGTGCGGTGCGATTGCAGGATTGCGGAACGGCGTGCCTGGGGTGACGCGGACTTCGCCCTAGCGCCTGCGGCGCGGCAGCATGCGGGTCATCACGTCGTCCCTGTCGATGAAGTGGTGCTTGAGGGCAGCGCCGACATGGCCGAGCAGCGCGGCGATCAGCACGACGTTGAGGCTCAGGTGCACCGTCTGCAGCAGGTCGCCGACTGCCTTGTCCTTGGCGAGCAGGTCAGGGATCGGCAGCACGCCGAACCACACGGTCTGGAAGCCCTTGGCCGAACTCATCAGCCAACCGGTCAGCGGGATCGCGAACATCAGCACGTACAGAAGATGGTGACCGGCGTGCGCGGCGAGGCGTTCCAGCGCCGGCATGTGGTCGGGCAGCGCCGGCGGACGATGGGTGACCCGCCAGGCCAGGCGCACCACCACGAGCACGAACACGGTGACGCCCGCCCACTTGTGCCACGAGAACAGCTGCAGCTTGGTCGGCGACAGGTCAAGCCCGGTCATGTAGAAGCCCAGCCCGAGCATGCCGAAGATGAGCACCGCGATGACCCAGTGCAGGGCCTTGGCGGTAGCGGTGTAGTGAGCGTTCATGTCGGGATGTCCTCTGGCGATCGGCGCGGACCGAAGTCCGTGCGCTTGCGATGACTACACTCTAGACCTCGCTCAATGAACGAAATAGGCGACAATCGACAAATCACAATTGCCATCATTGCAACAATGAACCGACTCGATGCAATGCAGCTCTTCGTGCGGGTGGCCGATCTCGGCAGTTTTGCCGCCGTGGCGAGCCAGCTCGGGCTGGCGCGCTCGGTCGTCACCCGCCAGATCGCGGCGCTGGAGGAGCACCTCGGCGTCAAGCTGATGGTACGCACCACCCGCAAGCTGACGCTGACCAGCGCCGGCGCCAGCTACCTCGACAAGTGCCGCAGCATCCTCGATCTGGTCGAGGCCGCCGAGGCCGACGTGATGGAGGCGCGCCTGACCCCGCGCGGCAACCTGCGCATCAGCCTGCCGCTGAGCTACGGGCTCAAGCGCATCGCCCCGCTGCTGCCCGAGTTCCAGACGAGCTACCCCGAGATCAGCCTCGCGCTGGACTTCACCGACCGCCACATCGACCTCATCGACGAAGGCATCGACCTGTCAATCCGCATCGCGCCAGGGCACGCACCGGGCGACGTGGTGCGCAAGCTCGGCACGAGTCGCCTGATCACCGTTGCCTCGCCCGCCTACCTGGCGCGCCACGGCCGCCCCACGCACCCGTCCGAGCTCGCAGCGCACGCCTGCCTCGGCTATTCGGCCAAGGCCAGCAACCGCCCGCTGGCGTTCATGATCGACGGCCACATGGAAAACATGCACCTGGCCTTTCGCCTGCAGGCCAACAACGGCGACGCACTGATGCAAGCCGCGGCACAAGGGCTGGGCATCACCATGCAGCCGGATTTCATCGTCGACGACTATCTTGCGAACGGTGCGGTCGAAGCGATACTCGAAGGCTTCGCGCCGCCGCCGCTCGGCATCCATGCAATGCTGGCGAGCAACCGCTACCTGCCCCACCGGGTGCGGGTGCTGATCGACTTCCTCGCCACCCGGCTCGCGCCCTGACGCTGGCCACCTGCCCCGCCACCTGACCAAGACCTGATGCTGCTTTCTTCCCTCGTCCTCGTCCCCTTCCTCGGCAGCATCCTCGCTGCCGTGATGCCGCAAAACGCCCGCAACCGCGAATCCTGGCTGGCGATCGCGGTGGCGACCTGCGGCCTGGTCGTCGCCGGCGCCCTCTTCCCGCGCATCGCCGCCGGCGAGGTGGTAAGCGAGGAGTTCGCCTGGCTGCCGGCAAAAGGGCTCTCCTTCGTGCTGCGGGTCGACGGCCTGGCCTGGGTGTTCGCGATGCTGGTGCTGGCGATCGGCCTGCTGGTCGTGCTGTATGCGCGCTACTACATGTCGCCGCAGGACCCGGTGCCGCGCTTTTTCTCCTTCCTGCTCGCCTTCATGGGTTCGATGCTGGGCGTGGTGCTGTCGGGCAACCTGGTGCAGCTGGTGGTGTTCTGGGAGCTGACCAGCCTCACCTCCTTCCTGCTCATCGGCTACTGGCACCATCGCGCCGACGCCCGCCGCGGCGCGCGCATGGCGTTCACGGTGACCGCCACCGGCGGCCTGTGCCTGATGGCCGGGGTGCTGGTGCTCGGCCACATCGTCGGCAGCTACGACCTCGACGTCGTGCTCGCCGCCGGCGACGAGATCCGCGCCCACGTCCTGTACCTGCCCGCGCTGGTGCTGGTCGCTCTCGGCGCGCTGACCAAGAGCGCGCAGTTCCCCTTCCACTTCTGGCTGCCGCACGCGATGGCGGCGCCCACGCCGGTGTCGTCCTACCTGCACTCGGCGACCATGGTGAAGGCCGGTGTGTTCCTCCTCGCGCGCCTGTGGCCGGCGCTCGCCGGCACCCCGGAATGGACCTGGATCATCGGCGGCGCCGGGGTGTGCACGCTGCTGCTCGGCGCCTTCATCGCCATCTTCCAGCACGACCTCAAGGGCCTGCTGGCGTACTCGACGATCAGCCACCTCGGCCTCATCACCGTGCTGATCGGCATCGGCACGCCGCTGGCGATGGTGGCGGCGATCTTCCACATCCTCAACCACGCCACCTTCAAGGCCTCGCTGTTCATGGCCGCCGGCATCATCGACCACGAGACCGGCACCCGTGACCTGCGCGTGCTGCGCGGCCTGCGCCACAAGCTGCCGATCACCGCCACGCTGGCCATCGTCGCCAGTGCGGCGATGGCGGGGGTACCGCTGTTGAACGGCTTCCTGTCCAAGGAGATGTTCTTCGCCGAGACCCTGCACGTGGGCGGCGACCGCAACTGGTGGATGTCGTACGCCGCAGTGGCGATGGGCATGTTCAGCGTGGCCTACTCGCTGCGCTTCATCTCGATCTTCTTCGGCGCGCCGGCGCAAGGGCTGCCGCGCGAGCCGCACGAGCCGCCGCGCTGGATGCGCTTTCCGGTCGAGCTGCTGGTGCTGACCTGCCTGGTGGTGGGGATCGCGCCTGCGATCAGCATCGAGCCGCTGCTGCACGTCGCGGTGGTCGCCACCCTGGGCGCGCAGGCGCCGGCCTATGACCTCGCGGTGTGGCACGGCTTCAACGTCCCGCTGGCGATGAGCCTGGTCGCGCTCGGCGGCGGCGTGCTGCTCTATATCGTGCTGCGCCGCCACTTCGATCTGCGCGAGCGCACGCAGGTGCCGCTGATCCACCGCCTGAGCGGGGCGCAGGCCTTCGAGAGCGCGCTGCTGCAGCTCACCCGCGGCGCCGGCTGGCTGGTGCAGCGCCTCGGCACCACCCGCCAGCAGCCGCAACTGCTGCTGCTGATGCTGATGCTGCTGGCGGTGCCGATGCTGCTCGCCGGCGCACCGCCGGCGTGGCCGAACATCCCGCTGCAGGGCATCGACCCCCTCTTCGCCGGCCTCTGGCTGATTGGCGGCGGCTGCGCGCTCGCCGGGGCGTGGATGGCGAAATACCACCGCCTCGCGGCGCTGACCCTGATCGGCGGCACCGGCATCGTCACGGCGGCCACCTTCCTGTGGCTGTCGGCGCCCGACCTCGCGCTCACCCAGCTGATGGTGGAGACCGTGACCACGGTGCTGATCCTGCTCGGCCTGCGCTGGCTGCCACCGCGCATCGAGGCCGCCGACGTGCCCGAGACGGCGACGCGCAGCGTGTGGTTGCGCCGCGCGCGCGACCTCGCGGTGGCGGTGGCCGGCGGCGGCGCGCTCGCCGCGCTGACCTACGCGGTGCTGGTGCATCCGGCCTCCGACACCATCGCCGACTTCTTCCTCCTTAACGCGCTCGAAGGCGGTGGCGGCAGCAACGTGGTCAACGTGCTGCTGGTGGACTTCCGCAGCTTCGACACCCTGGGCGAGATCACCGTGCTCGCGGTGGTCGCGCTCACCGTGTATGCGTTGCTGCGCCGCTTCCGCCCGGCGCCCGAGAGCGTGGGCGTGCCCGCGCAGCAACGCCACGACGCCGACCCGGCACGCGGCCAGACTCCCGCAGAGCAGGCAAACAGCGGCTACCTGATGGTGGCCGGGGTCTATCTGCGCCTGCTGCTGCCCTTCATGGGGGTGATCGCGGTGTATTTCTTCATGCGCGGCCACAACCTGCCGGGCGGCGGCTTCGTTGCCGGCCTCATCTTCGCGGTGGCGATCCTGGTGCAGTACATGCTCGCTGGCACGCTGTGGGTGGAGAGCCACCTGCGCCTGCGCCCGCACCGCTGGCTCGGCTTTGGGCTGGCGCTGGCGTGCGCCACCGGGCTCGCGGCGTGGCTGTTCGGCCATCCCTTCCTCACCACCCACACCGCGCATGTGGACTGGCCGCTGGTGGGCGAACTGCACCTGCCGAGCGCCTTCGTGTTCGACCTCGGCGTGTTCGCGGTGGTGGTGGGCACCACCATGCTGATGCTGGTCGCGATCGCGCACCAATCGCTGCGCGCTCATCGCCTGCCGGGCGAGGACACACATCACGACACCCCACGCGCCAACGGGAGGGCGCCCTGATGGAAATCGTCATCGCGCTCGCGGTCGGGGTCCTGTTTGGCTCCGGCATCTGGCTGATCCTGCGCCCACGCACCTTCCAGCTCATCACCGGGCTGCTGCTGATGTCGTACGCGGTCAACCTGTTCATCTTCACGATGGGTCGGTTGAGGGTCGGCGCGCCGCCGATCCTCGATCCCGCGCTCCCTCCGACGCTGCAGCAGTACGCCGATCCGCTGCCACAGGCGCTGGTCCTGACCGCGATCGTCATCGGCTTCGCAATGACCGCGCTGCTGCTGGTCATCGCGCTGCGCGCGGCGCTGCAGGTCGGATCGGATCACGTCGACGGCGACCGCGACGACCCGAATCGCGAGGAGGCGTCGC
>JAKLLJ010000187.1 GCA_023150215.1 Thauera sp.
CGTCGATCGCCTGCAGGCGATCGGGCTGCCGGTCTATCTGAGCGAACCACGCACCCTGGAGGATGTCGCCCGCGGTCTCGAGCAGTTCGGCCGCCTTGCCGGCACCACGCCGACGGCGGACGCCGCGGCCAGCGCCTTCCGCGCCCGCCGCGACCGGCTCGCGGCGCTGCACGCCGGGCGCGCGCCGGTACGCGTCTTCTACCAGATTTGGGAACGCCCGCTGATCACGATCAATGACGAACATCTGATTGCCGACGTGATCCGGCTGTGCGGCGGGCGCAACGTCTTCGGCGCCATCGCACACCTGACGCCGACCATCGGCACCGAAGCCGTGCTCGCCGCCAACCCGGAAGCGATCGTCGCCAGCGGCATGGATGCGGCGCGGCCGGAATGGCTGGACCAGTGGGCACGCTGGCCGCAGCTCGACGCTGCGCGCCGCGGCAACCTGTTCTTCATCCCGCCCGAGCTGATCCAGCGCCACACGCCGCGCATCCTCGATGGCGCACAGCGCCTGTGCGAACAGCTCGATATCGCGCGGGCGCGGCAGGCGGGCGCCGTCGATGCGGGCGTCACGCCGCGCGCAGATCGGCCTGCAGATCCTCGGCAGTAACCATCGGATAGCAGCGCTCGCGCAGCTGCTCCCACCACATCCGGTCGAAGGTCCACGCCAGCACCGGCAGCAGGCAACCGAAGAAGTGCTCCGCAGCCGTCACCGGAGCCTGCGCCAGACGCTGCACCGGCACGCCCAGTGCCTGCAGGCGCAGGCGCAGCGGCGGATGAAAGGGATCGCCGCCGTCACTGCGGACCAGGCGCTCCGGATCGCTGGCCGCGCCGGACCGCGCAAAACCGGCGGCTAAGCCGTGCCCCATGTCGCGGAATGGCCGCATCCGGGAGTCCCGGTCCAGCCGGGCACGGGAATGCACCATCGGCAGATAGTCGACGGCGAGGAAATGAGCCTTGCAGCACACCTCCACGAGCGCCTCGCCGAGCAATTCGGAGCCCACCAGCCGGACGGCCACTTCATCCGCGGCGAGTTCTTCCTGGCGCGCGAGCGTCAGCATCGCGTCGCACAGCCGGTTGCCATGGCGCTCAACCCAGGGCAGGCAGGGCGGCAGCGCCGCCGACAACGCGTTGATCGTGCGCATCCACCATGCCTGCAGGAAAGCCCCCCAGCCGCCCATCACGCGTTGGCGGACGACGACATGGCCGATCTCGTGGGCGACCACGGCGGCGAGCTGCGCCGGCGAAACGCTGTGTGCCAGGGGCAGGCCGATCAGCAGCTCGGTGCCGAGCAAGCCCCGTGCAAGCAGGAAGGGCCGTTGCACGACGGACGCGTTCATCTCTTCGCTGATGAAGACGTGGCGAACCCGGCCCACGCCGGCCTTGCCGCTCAAGTCGTCGAGCAGGGCGTAGAACGTGGGCACCGCGCGCCGCGGCACGCACATCCCCCAGGGCTGCGGCGCCAGGTTGAGCAGGGTCACGACGACGGCGAGCGCAGCCCCCAGGCAGGCGAGCATGGCACTCACCCACCCCACCGTATGCAAGGGCTCGCCACGACCGATCTCGTTCCAGGCTGCGGCGGCGCACACCACCGCCGCAGCGGCCAGGATGAGGGCCACGCCGAGCACCGCCAGGAGTCCGCCGAGCGCGCCCCGGGCGAGGCGCCAGGCCAGTCGCTGGGGCGGCAGCGCGAAGCTGCGGCGAATGTGGATATCGTCCATCGAAACACCCCCCCGGATCGAAAGGCCTTATGAAGTGTAACAAATCTTCAATAAAGCGGCAGCACACCGCCGTTTCCGCGACCGCCCCCGGCCCGGGGGCGAGAAAGCCGCGCAAACGCGGCGAAATGGCTCGCCAAGCAGGGGCTGGAGCGCTTATAGTGCCGGCTTCGCTGCGGTGCACCAGTCGACCGCCGCGACTCCTGCAACGATCCTCGTGACCGCTGCCCTCACCTGGGCCGGCCCGGATCTCTCCCGCAGCCCGGACTGGTGCTACATCGATGCATGTGGCGGGCTCGCGCCGGACCATCGAATGAATCCCGAAGTCAATTTCGCCAGCCTCGGGCTGGCCGAACCCCTTTTGCGCGCCGTCTCCGAGGCGGGCTACACCACGCCCACGCCGATCCAGGCCAAGGCCATCCCGCAGGTGCTCGCCGGCGGCGACCTGCTCGCCGCGGCGCAGACCGGCACCGGCAAGACCGCCGGTTTCACGCTGCCGCTACTGCACATCCTGTCGCAGACCCACGCCCATCCGCACCCGCCCGGCCGCCCGCGCTGCCTGATCCTCACCCCCACGCGCGAGCTCGCCGCCCAGGTCCAGGAGTCGGTCGACACCTATGGCAAGCACCTGCCGCTGACCTCGCTGGTGATGTTCGGCGGGGTCAACATCAACCCGCAGATCAGCGCGCTGAAAAAACGCGTCGACATCCTCGTCGCCACCCCCGGCCGCCTGCTCGACCACGTCGGGCAGAAGACCCTCGACCTCTCCGGGGTCGAGATCCTGGTCCTCGACGAAGCCGACCGCATGCTCGACATGGGTTTCATCCGCGACATCCGCAAGGTGCTCGCGCTGCTGCCCAAGAAACGCCAGAACCTGCTGTTCTCGGCCACCTTCTCGGACGAGATCCGCGAGCTCGCCCACGGCCTGCTGCACAACCCGGCCGAAGTGGAGGTCGCCCCCCGCAACACCACCGCCGAGCGCGTCGACCAGGCGGTTTACCTGATCGGGCAGAAGCACAAGCGCGAACTGCTCGCCCACCTGATCAAGGAAAAGCAGTGGTTCCAGGCCCTGGTGTTCACCCGCACCAAGCATGGCGCCAACAAGCTCGCCGAATACCTCTCCAAGCACGACATTGGCGCCGCGGCGATCCACGGCAACAAGAGCCAGGCGGCGCGCACGCGCGCGCTCGCCCAGTTCAAGGACGGCTCGCTGCCGGTGCTGGTGGCGACCGACATCGCCGCACGCGGCCTGGACATCGACCAGCTGCCACAGGTGGTGAACTTCGAGCTGCCCAACGTCGCCGAGGACTATGTGCACCGCATCGGCCGCACCGGCCGCGCCGGCGCCGCGGGCAACGCGATCTCGCTGGTGGACAACGAGGAAATCAAGCTGCTGACCGCGATCGAGCGCGTGATCAAGCGCCGCATCGAGCGTGCAGTGGCCGCGGACTTCGTGCCCAGCGCCGGCGCCGAAGCTGCACACGACGCCGACCACCAGCGCGAACCGCTGCAGCGCCGCGGCGGCCGCAGCGGCGAGGGGCGCGACAATGCCGCCCGCGGCAAGCGCCCGGCTGAAGGCCGCGCGCCGGCAAAGTCCCCTGCACGCCCCGCTGCGCGCGAGCGCGGCGAAGTCGACGGCAACCGCGCGCCGCGTTCATCCGAGCCGCGCGAGGTCAATGGCAACCGCATGCCGACCGCGTGGGGCGAGGCCGATGGCAACCGTGCCGCACCGGCACGGCGCACCGAGGTCGACGGCAATCGTGCGCCCAGCAACACCCGCCGGCCCGACAACGCCGGCAACCGCCCCGCGGGCAGTGCGCAACGCCGCCCGCAGCAGCGCGCCGCGCTGTTCGCCGCCAAGCCCGGCGGCGACAAGCGCTGAGCGCACACACCGGCGCGCGGCCCCCACGGGCCGCACGCCGCGCTTGCCTTATCCCGCCACCTTCGCCTATCCTTCGCCCCGCATTCGATCCGGGTGCCCTGTCATATCTTCGTATGACGGGGTGAAACGGGAAGTCCGGTGACGTCGTTCGCCCTCGCGCGCACGACCATTCCGGCGCAGCCCCCGCTGCTGTGAGCCTGACGAATCCGCCAACACGCCACTGAGCCTCGTGCTCGGGAAGGTCGGCGGAGGAGGAAGACGGCGAGCCAGAAGACCGGCCCGATCGAGTTCGGAACATCGCGTGCGCCCGACCAAGGCGCAGTGCGCTGCTCCAGGTTGATGTGAACCCCGGGGTGTGGGTTCGATCCGACTGGTTTCCCGCCGGCTGCCCGTGTGCGCCGGAAGCTCCAGCCGACTCGTCGTGCATGCGTCACCAGGCACTGCCGTGCCCGAGGTACGTCCGCAGTCCTGCCGCGGCCGTGCGTCCGTCGGCCGCGCCCGGAAAGGCATGCCGCCCCCTGCCCACGTGGTTCGCATCGTCGTTCCATGCACTCGTGGGGAGTCATCATGCACATCGAACCGGGCATTCTTTCCGGCGCCAAGATCGCCGCCGCCAACCTCAGCGCCACCGCCCTCCTGGCGGCACAGGCACCACAGCTTTTCCGCACGCCGCAACACGTGCTGCGCACGCTGCTCGCCGCGCTGTTCTTCTCGGTCTTCATGCAGAGCTTGCACACGCCCGTCGGCGCGTCGGAGCTGCACTTCATCGGCGCGATGCCGATCTACCTCGCGCTCGGCTTCGTGCCCACGCTGCTCGGCTTCGGCCTCGGCCTGCTGCTGCAGGGTGTGCTGTTCGAGCCGACCGACCTGGTGCACCTGGGCGTGAACTTCCTCTCCCTCGCCGTGCCACTGCTGGCGCTGCATGCCACGCTCGGCCGCCGGCTCGCCGCCGCCGCGGCGACCCGGGTGCAGTCGGTGCTCAAGCTCGATGCCGCCTACTACGCCGGCGTCGCGGCCATGGTCGGCTTCTGGCTGGCGATCGGCGAGGTCGCCACACCCTTCGCAGCATGGGCGAGCTTTGCCGCCGCCTACCTGCCGGTCGTGCTGATCGAGCCGGTGCTCACGGTCGCGGTGGTCCGCGTGCTGCAGTCGCAGGCCCATCGCCCGCTGGTGCGGCTGTGCTTCGCCGTGCCGGCGCGCGCCTGATGCCGGTCGTGCAGCAGGACACCGGCGCCACGGTGTGGTTCGTCGGCGCCGGCCCCGGGGATCCGGACCTGATCACGGTGAAGGGCCGCCGCCTGCTCGAGCAGGCGGGAGCGATCCTGTTCGCCGGCTCGCTGGTCGATGAGACGGCAACGCAGTTCGCGCCAGCCGGCTGCGAGATCCGTGACTCGAAGGACATGACGCTCGAGCAGATGAGCGCCTGGCTGCGCGCGGCCTGCGCCCGCCACCGCACGGTGGTGCGCCTGCAGACCGGAGACCCCGGCCTGTACGGCGCGCTGGTCGAGATGACGCGCCCGCTCGACGCCGCCGGCATCGCCTGGAAGGTGGTGCCCGGCGTGTCCTCGGCGATGGCCGCCGCCGCGGCCGCCGGCGAAACGCTCACCCTGCCCGAAGTCACCCAGACCGTGATCCTCACGCGCGTCGCGGGACGCACGCCGATGCCGGCGGGCGAGGAACTCGAAGCGCTCGCCGCTCACCGCAGCACGCTGTGCATCTTCCTGTCGATCACGCTGTTGCACGAGGTGCAGCGCGCACTGCGCGCAGCAGGCTGGGAAGAAGACGCACCGATCGTGGTGGTACAGAAGGCGAGCTGGCCGGGCGTCGAGAAGATCGTCCGCGGCACGCTCGCCGACATCAAGCGCCGCTGCCAGGACGAGAAGATCGCCAGCCAGGCCATGATCATCGCCAGTCCCGCACTCGGCGCCCGCCACTGGCCCGACATCGCGCGCTCGAAGCTCTACGACCCCGGCTTCGGCCACCGCTTCCGCAAGCCGTCCACGGCCGCGAGCGCGGCGGCCGCGGTCGTCATCGGGGCGGCTGCGCCCGCCGGAGAATCCGCATGAACGACACCGCCCTGCTCCTCGTCGGCCACGGCTCGCGCAAGCGCGAAGGCAACACGGAGATCCTGCACTTCGCCGCGCAGTGGCACGAGCGCCACCCGGGCTGGCGCATCGAGACCTGCTTCATCGAGCACGCCGAGATCCTCCTCGACGAGGGCCTCGAGCGCGCCGCGCACGGCGCACGCCGGGTGCTGGCGATCCCGTTCATCCTCAACGCCGCCGGCCACGTCAAGATGGAGCTGCCCGCCGCGCTCGAGCGCGCGCGCACACGCCACCCGGGCGTCAGCTTCGCCTGCACCCGCCACCTCGGCATGGGGCGCGAGATCTTCGCCGTGCTCCGCAGCCGGCTCGATCGCCTGCTGCTGCAGCTCGACATGCCCGACCCGCAGACCACCGGCGTGATCCTGCTCGGCCGCGGCTCCTCGGACGCGGGCGCCAATGGCGAGCTGGCGAAGATGGCGCGCTGGATCTTCGAGGACGGCGACCACGAGCTGGTCGACCTCGCGTTCACGAGCGTGACCTGGCCGCGGCTCGAGACCGTGGTGCAGCGCCACGCGCGCCTGGGCATGACGCAGATCTGCATCGTCCCTGTGTATCTGTTCACCGGAGTGCTCATGGCGCGCATCGAGCGCCAGGTCGAGCGCCTGCAAAGCCAGTACCCCCAGCTTGCCTTCGCGCTCGGCGGCCATTTCGGCTTCGACCCGGGCATCTTCGCGCTGCTCGACGTGCGCGTGGCGGATTTCGCCGCCGGCACCGCGGACGCCCCCGGCCTGCTCGAATGCGACGGCTGCAAGTACCGCCTCGCGGCCGAGGCCGAGCACCTGCACGACCACAGCCATACCCAGGCCGCTCACTCGCCCCCACCCCACGGTCACCACCACGGCCACCCGCAGCAGAGCGCTGCCCCGGCCCTGTAGGCGCGGCGCACGCCGCCATCGACGGCCGATCGCGCGCGTGCCCGCATCCGCCCCTCTCC
>JAKLLJ010000188.1 GCA_023150215.1 Thauera sp.
GTCGGCGAGCACGCGGCGGACGGCGTCGTCGATGTCGAGTGCTTCCTGGGGAGGGTGCGCGCGCCCGGTGAACACCAGGCGCGACCAGTAGGCGCGGATCTGGCTGGGGTTCTTGCTGGTGAGCTGCTGGTAGAACAGATCACGCTCGGGGCCGGCGGGCAGGTCGATCAGGCGGACGCTGCGACCATCGGGCAGGGTCGTGCTGCGGCCGAGGTAGAGCTGGGTGGCCAGTTCGCGGTCGAGCGTGGTGATGTCCCCGGCGCGGGCGCTGACCAGGACCACGCCTTCGGCGTGGGCTGCGCCCTGCCACAGGGTCAGCGCGAGCACGAGCAGGAGCGCGGCGCCGCTCCGCCTGCGTGCGAATGCAGACTCAGAACACCACATCGACCGACACGCTCAGCAGGTTGATCGAACGGTGATCCAGCCCGGCGGCAAACGGATCGCCGCGTGCGATGAAGCTGCCGTGTGCGCCACGATCCGTGGCAATGTGGCTGAACTCGGCCTTGAGCGCTGCCTCGGGTGAAACGTCCCAGCGCCCGCCCAGGGTGATGCTGCGCTGCGCCTGGTTGCGCGAGCGGTTGAAGAGGGCGAGGGCGCCCGCACTTGCGGCCGAGTCGGCCAGCGCAGGGTCGACCAGCGGAGCGTCCTGGCGCTGGCGGGCAAGGCTCAGGTAGGGCATCAGCGACCCGAAGCGCCGTCCGACCGCGATGTAGGCGCCGGTTGCACTGTTGACGAAGGCCTCCGCATCCAGGCGGCCGAGTTCGGCGACGATGCGCCAGCGCCCGTCGTCCCACTGCATGCCGAGCGAGCTGAAGCTGGCATCGGCACCGGAGCCGCTCAAGCGGGCCTGGAGGGCGGGTGACAGCCCGGTCCGCTCGATGAAGTCGACGTACGACTGTGAGGTCCGCTGCGTAGCCAGTTCGGCCAGGGCATGCCCGGCGCTGAAGCTGAATTCGCCCGCCTCGACGGTCATCGTCAGGCCGCGCAGCCGATGCAGGCTGGCATGCCCGCCGCCGATCACCGGGATGCGGCTGGCGCCGAAGTAGGGGTGCAGCTCGACGAAGGCCGCGCCGACCCGGCTGCGATGGAGGAGGTCGATGCCGTCGAGGTCGGCGAACGGGTTGAGCCCATAGACTTCGACGGGCAGGCGCACCCAGGGCTGGTTGTAGTTGATGTCCGCCGTGTCCGAGAGCATGAAGAACGGACTGCGCAGGCGGCCCGCGCGGACCGTCAGCGCCGGGGTCAGCGCATGGCTGACGAAGGCGAGCGCGGGGCGCGGGTCGTAATCGCCGCGCTGGGTTTCGCGCGTCGTCACCTGCAGCACCGCGCCGGTGCCTTGGCCGAACTGCAAGCCGAGCTGCAGGCCGAGCACCGAATCGGGCCCGAGGTCGATGCGGTCGCCGCCGGGCGCGTCGATGCCGACGCGGGCGAACTGCAGGTCGTCGGATCGCGTGTAGACCGCCCCCAGGGTGGCGAAGCCGGAGACCTGCAAGTCGGGGGCGGCGTGCACGCCGCACACACCCGCCAGCATGGCGAGGCCGACGAGGAGCGGTGAAGCGGTGCGGCGAAGGCTCATCGCGGGGGTTCTCCGGCGAGACACTCAAGGAGCGTGAAGGTGGCCTCGCGGTCCAGCGGGCGCGCGAACAGGTAACCCTGGCCGAAGTCGCACCCCATCGTGCGCAGGATCTCGAGTTGTGCCTCGTCCTCGATGCACTCCGCCACCACCGTCATGCCGAGGTCGTGGGCGAGTTCGATGCTGTGACGCACGATCGCACGCAGGCGCTCGTCGTGGGTGATCGAGCGCACGAAGGAGCCGTCGAGCTTGACCTGGTTGCACGGCATCGTGTGCAGGTAGCTCAGGGTGGAATAGCCGGTGCCGAAATCATCGATCAGGATGTCGAACCCGGCGGCGCGCAAGGCGTGGAGGTTGTCGATCGCCGGCCCGTCGGGGCGGGCGAGCACGCTCTCGGTGACCTCGAAACGGATCGCGTTGCGGGCGACACCGCTGCGGTCGATGGCGGCGAGCAACTCGTCGGCCAGGTGCGGCCGGGCGAGCTGGCGTACCGAGAGGTTGACGCTCACCCGCAGCGGTGCGCCTGCGGGCAGGCGCTGCGCCCACTCGCGCAGCTCGGCGCAGGTGGCGGCGAGCACGACCATGCCGATGTCGTGAATCAGGTCGAGGGTCTCGGCGAGCGGGATGAACTCTGCCGGCGAGAGCAGCCCGAGCGTGGGATGGGGCCAGCGCGCCAAGGCCTCGAAGCCGACCGGACGGCGGTCGTCGAGGCCGACGATCGGCTGGTAGTACACCTGCAGGCCGCCTTCTGTGAGTGCCTTGCGCAGCTCGGCCTCGATTCGCAGCGCGCGCAAGGCCGCAGCGTGCATCTCGGTCTGGAAGAATTCGATCGCCGCGGTCTCGCTGCGCCGCGCCTTGTGCAGCGCGTTGTCGGCGTCGCGCAGCAAGGACTCGGCGTCCTCGCGCTCGTTGTCGCTGATCGCCACGCCGACGCGGCAGCGCGGATGCAGGCGCTGGCCGTCGTCAGCGGGGGCGAATTCGGGAAGGGCGATGAGCTGCTCGCACATGCGCAGGGTATCGATCGAGTTCTCGACCCCGTTGAGCAGCACCGCGAACTGGTCGCCGCCGACGCGCGCGCAGATGTCGCCGTTGCGCATCAAGGCCGCGATGTGGGCGGCGATCCGGCGCAGCAGCTCGTCGCCGACGGCATGGCCGTAGCTGTCGTTGACCAGGCTGAAGCGCTCGAGGTTGATCGCCAGGATCGCGATCTGGCTCAGGTTGCCGCGGCGGCGCTGGGCGAGTGCGCTGTTGGCGTGCTCGATGAACATCGCCCGGTTCGGCAGCCCCGTCAGGCCGTCGTGCAGCGCGTCATGCACCAGTTGCCGCTCGGCGCGCTTGCGCAGATCGATATCGCCAAGCGAGCCGGCCATGCGGCAGGCGTGGGTTTCGCTGCTGCGACTGGCGACACCGCGCATCAGCACCCAGCGATAGCTGTCATCGGGTTGGCGCACCCGCAGTTCGACCATGAACTGGTTGCTGTCGCCCTTCAGGTGGTCGATCAGACGTTGACGGTAGGCATCGATCTCGTGTGGATGGACGTAGTCGAGGAAGTCTTCCGGCACGGTCGACAGGCTGCCTGGCTCGACGCCGAGGATCTCGCAGAAGCGCGCCGAGTAATAGATGGTGTCGGCGTCGATGTCCCAGTCCCACAGGCCGTCGTTGGCGCCGCGCAAGGCCAGGGCGTGGCGCTCTTCGCTGGCCTGCAGGCGCTCGGCCGTGCGCTGCAGTTCGGCGATGCGTGCCTGCAGGTTGGCCGCCATTACGTTGAAATGGGCCGCGATCACCGCCAGTTCGTCGTTGCCGCGGGTCTTCACGCGGTGCTCGAGATAACCGTTGGCGATTGCCCGGCTGCCTTCGAGGAGGTGGTGCAGGTTGCGGGTCAGTAAATAGCCGAGCGTGGACAACAGGATGAAGGTCAGCAGGATCTCGGCGAGCGCGATCGCCAGGCCTTGCTGCATGATCGCCTCGCGCGCCGCGGCGAGCACCGATACCGACACGCCGAACTGCAGCACGCCGACCTCGTTGCGTGGCAGCAGCAAGGGGCGCCGCACATGCACGACGTCGCTGGCGAGCAGGCTTTCGAGGAAGCGCCGGCGATGTTCGCTCGGTTCGGGGATGTGGGTCAGCATCGGCCTGCCGGCGCTCACCAGCAGGCGCTCCCCGGTGTCGTGGATGCGGACGTAGATCAGGCCCTCGTCGGCGTCGGCGAGCAATTCGCCGAGCACATCCTGCAGGGCCCCCAGCCGTCCCTGCTCGCCATAGGCGGTGGCCATCGCGTGCAGCATGCTCGCGGTCTGGGTGATGGTCGTGTCCAGGCTCGCCGACACCGCGTTGTTCATCAGCCGCACGCTGTTGGCCAGCAGCAGGCTGAGCAGCACGACCTGCACCACCGTGCTGGCGAGCAGCAGGCGGATGCGGATCGACGAGGGGCGCAGCGCGAGTGCAGCGTCGGGTGAGGACTTCGTCACGCCGACCTCAGCGCCGGGCGAGCCTGCGTACCGCGGATGCCGCCGCGATGCTGCCGTTGGCAGCGAAGTTCTCCAGGTTGGCCTCGATACTGTCGGGGTCGTACAGGTAGTTGACCATCAGTCCCCACGACTGGCGCAGGCCCTTGTCCGAGCGGTCGGCCAGCCAGTTCAGGCGCTCGACGCGGGCGCCGTTGCCGAGATGGAAGCGCGCCACCGAATCGACCGGCTTGTCGCCGCGGCGGGCCTCGGTGAGGTAACGCGCGCCGAGCCGCAGCAGCGGCTCGCGCAGCGCCTGGACAAGCGCTTCGTCGGCGCTCCAGGCGGGGTCGCCGGCGAGCAGCGCGGCCAGTTGCGGCGCCTCCGGCGAGCCGATGCCGAGCGCGGCGAGCCGCTTCCAGTCGTTGGTGGTGAACGCTTCGGCAAAGGCATCCGGATCGCGCTGCGCCCAGCGCACCAGGCCGGGCAGCGGCGACAGGGTGGCGAAGGTCTTGAGGCGCGGGAAATCGCGCTTGAGGTCATCGATCACGCGCTTGAGCAGGAAGTTGCCGAAGCTCACCCCGCGCAAGCCCTTCTGGGTGGCGCTGATCGAATAGAAGATCGCGGTCGTGGCCCGGCTCGCGTCGGCCAGCGGCGCCTCGATGTCGAGCAGGCGCTGGACGTCGTCGGCGATTTCCTCGAGCAGCGCGACCTGCACGAAGATCAGCGGCTCGAGCGGCATGCGCGGGTGGAAGAAGGCGTAGCAGCGGCGGTCGGAGTCGAGCCGGTTCTTGAGATCCTGCCACGAGCGGATCTCGTGCACCGCCTCGTACTCGACCAGCCGCTCCAGCATCGCCGCGGGCGAATTCCAGGTGATGCGCTGCAGCTCGAGGAAACCGACGTCGAACCATGCCGACAGGCGCGTCTCCAGTTCGCGGTCGAGCGGCTTGAGCAGCGGGTCGTCGGCGATGAAGCGCAGCAGGTCGGCGCGCAGGTCGACGAGAAACTTGACGCCCTGCGGGATGGCGTTGAACTGGGTCAGGATGCGCAGCCGGCGCGAGCGCAGCGCGGCGCGCAGGCGAGCCTCGGCATCCCATTGCGCCGTGCTGCCGATCGCAGCCTGGTAGGCTTCGTGTGCCGCCGCCACCTGCTCCGGGTCGGGGCCGAACTCGTGCGCGATCAGGCGCAGGAAGGCATGGCGGCCGGCGTCGTCCAGGCGCAGGTAGGTCTCGGCCAGGCGTGCGGCGCGCTGCCGGGTCGAGACCTCGCCGCCCCGCCCTTCGGCGCACTCGCGCAGCTGGGTGCGCAGGCGCTCGAGGTCGCTGTCGTCGGGAGGCTTGCCGAGGTGGGTGGCGCTCGCCACCAGCTCGCGCACCCGGCTCAGCCCGCGGGTCACCAGTCCTGCTCCGCCCATGCCACCCTCCTGGTCGATTCAGTTCGGATATCTCCGGAACATCATAGCCCGCTTTGGGTAATGCATTGTGCGGGCGTGGCACGAACAGTGTGCGATTTTCACGCCCGCCGCCGCACTGGCGGCCGGCGCTCAGGCCTTGCCGCGGCGCGCCGCGAGCAGCAGCACGCCGGCGAGCACCATCGGCACGCACAGCCACTGCGCGGTCGATAGCTCGAGGGTCAGGGTGCCGAAGATGCCCGGGTCGGGCGTGCGGAAGAATTCGGCGCTGAAGCGCAGGCTGCCGTAGCCGATCAGGAACATCGCCGACACCGCGCGCAGCGGGCGTGGGCTGGCGGCGTAGAGCCACAGGATCACGAACAGCAGCAGCCCCTCGCCCGCGACCTGGTAGAGCTGCGAGGGATGGCGCGGCACAGCGTCCACCCACGGGAACACCATCGCCCAGGGCAGCTCGCCATCGACCGGGCGGCCCCACAGTTCGCCGTTGATGAAGTTGCCGATCCGCCCCGCCGCCAGGCCGGTCGGCACCAGCGGCGCAATGAAGTCGGTGATCTGCCAGAAACCCTTGCCGTGACGGCGACCATACAGCCACATCGCCACCAGCACGCCGAGGAAGCCGCCGTGGAAGCTCATTCCGCCTTTCCAGACTGCGAGCAGCTCGCCGGGGTGGGCGAGGTAGTAGCCGGGCTGGAAGAACAGCACCTCGCCCAGCCGTCCGCCCACGATTACGCCGATCACGCCGTAAAGCAGCAGGTCGTCGATCATCTGCGCATCCCAGCCCAATTCCGGGCGGCGGCGGGCATGCAGGCGACCGAGGACGACGAAGAGCACGAAAGCGACCAGATACATCAGCCCGTACCAGCGTACCGAGAGCGGGCCGAGGGAGAAGGCGATGGGGTCGAACTGCGGATGAACGAGCATGGCGATGAGGATGATTTCGTGCAGGCGCGGCGCAAGCCGCGAACAGGAACGTAGGAGCGGCGGCAGCCGCGAACCCGGATGTAGGAGCGGCGGCAGCCGCGAACAGCGCTGCGGAGAAAACGGCGTGGGCGACGAAGACGTCTGCCGTGTTCGCGCCTTCCGGCGCTCCTACGGGAGCCTTCGCCGCGGCGGTGATCCGGCCTTCAGTCGAACTGCTTGCGGAAGGTGGCGAACTCGTCGCGCAAGGCATCGAACTCCTCACGCAGACGGCACACCTC
>JAKLLJ010000189.1 GCA_023150215.1 Thauera sp.
GGTGGCATCGACATGGACGACCTTGGCGTGGAGTCGCCCGGCGAACATCTCCATCACCAGCTTGCCCTCGTTGAGACGCAGCAGACCGTGGTCGACGAACACGCAGGTGAGCTGGTCGCCGATCGCGCGATGGATCAGCGCCGCCGCCACCGAGGAGTCCACGCCACCCGACAGGCCGAGGATCACGTCCTCGTCGCCTACCTGTTCACGGATCTTTTGCACCGCCTCGGCGATGTAGTCGGGCATGTTCCAGTCGTGGCCGCAGCCGCAGATGTCGTGCACGAAGCGCCCGATCATCTCGCGTCCCTTGATCGTGTGCGTGACCTCGGGGTGGAACTGCACGCCGTAGAAGCCGCGCGTCTCGTCGGCCATGGCTGCGATCGGGGTGGATTCGTTGCTGCCGATGACCTTGAAGCCCGGCGGCAGCTCGGTGACCTTGTCGCCGTGGCTCATCCACACGTCGAGCAGGCCGTGACCTTCCGCGTTGCTGCGGTCCTCGATGCCGGTGAACAGCTTCGAGTGCCCACGCGCGCGCATCTCGGCGTAGCCGAACTCGCGCTTGGCCGAGCTCTCCACATTGCCACCGAGCTGGCTGGCCATGGTCTGCATGCCATAGCAGATGCCCAGTACCGGCACGCCGAGCTCGAACACCGCCTGCGGCGCCCGCCAGTCTTCGGCTTCGTACACCGAATTGGGGCCGCCCGACAGGATCACGCCCTGCGCGCCGAAACTGCGCACGAACTCGTCCGACACGTCGAAGGGATGCAGCTCACAGTAAACCTGCTGTTCGCGCACGCGGCGCGCGATGAGCTGGGAGACCTGGGAGCCGAAGTCGAGGATGAGGATTTTCTGGTGAGCCATGGCGCGAAGTTCTCGTGCGTCGAAAAAGGAAGGGCGGCCTCGCAGCCGCCCGGGTGTTTCACGAAGCTGCCGATCAGCTGATCTGGTAGTTCGGCGCTTCCTTGGTGATCTGCACGTCGTGCACATGCGACTCACGCATGCCCGCTGAGCTGATCTGCACAAACTGGGCGCGCTCGTGCACGGCCGGAATGTCGGCGCAGCCGAGATAGCCCATCGACGCACGCAGACCACCGACGAGTTGGTGGATGACAACACCGACCGCGCCCTTGTAGGGGACGCGCCCCTCGATGCCCTCGGGCACGAGCTTGTCGATGTTGCTGGTGTTTTCTTCCTGGAAGTAACGATCGGCGGCGCCCTTCTCCATCGCACCAAGCGAACCCATGCCGCGGTAGGACTTGTACGAGCGCCCCTGGAACAGCACCGTCTCGCCCGGCGCCTCCTCGGTGCCGGCGAACAGGCCGCCCAGCATCACGCAGTTGGCACCGGCGGCGATCGCCTTGGCGATGTCACCCGAGAAGCGGATGCCGCCGTCGGCGATCATCGGCACGCCGGTGCCGGCAAGCGCGCTCGCCACGTTGTCGATTGCCGTGATCTGCGGCACTCCCACGCCGGCAACGATCCGTGTGGTGCAGATCGAGCCCGGACCGATGCCGACCTTGACGCCGTCAGCACCCGCGTCGACCAGCGCACGCGCTGCATCGGCGGTGGCGATGTTACCGCCGACCACTTCGATCTGCGGAAAACGCCTCTTGACCCAGCTCACGCGGTCGAGCACGCCTTGCGAATGGCCATGCGCGGTGTCGACGACGATCATGTCGACGCCGGCCTCGGCGAGCAATTCGGTCCGCTCCTCGGTGCCGGCACCGACACCGATCGCCGCGGCCACGCGCAGGCGACCCTGCTCGTCCTTGGCGGCGAACGGGTGCTCGGTCGATTTCATCATGTCCTTGACGGTGATGAGGCCACACAACTCGCCGGCGTCGTTCATGACCAGCACGCGCTCGAGACGATGCTCGCGCAGCAGCTCGCGCGCTTCGTCGAGACTCGCGCCTTCACGCACAGTGACGAGGCGGTCCTGCGGAGTCATGATCTCGGTGACGAGTTGGTCCAGATTGGTCTCGAACCGGGTGTCGCGATTGGTCACGATACCTACGACCTTGCCATCCTGCACCACCGGCACGCCGGAAAAACGGTGCTGTCGCTGCAGCGCGATCACCTCGGCCACGGTCATGGTCGGCGGGATGGTGATCGGGTCCTTGAGGATGCCTGATTCGTGACGCTTGACCTTGTGCACCTCGGCAGCCTGTTCGGCCGGGGTCAGGTTCTTGTGCACCACACCAATGCCGCCCTCTTGCGCAAGCGCGATCGCGAGGCGGCTTTCGGTGACGGTATCCATCGCTGCGGAGAGCAGCGGAATGTTGAGACGGATGCGCCGCGTGACCTGGCTCTGCAGGCTCACGTCGCGCGGAAGAACCGTGGAGTGGGCGGGAACGAGAAGGACGTCATCGAAGGTCAGCGCCTTCTGAATCACTCGCATGGCTTTTTTCCTTTCGACCAAAACCGTATTATACAGAGTGCTCCAGCACCACGTAAGCGGCACGCCGCGGAGAACTGTCGATGATCCATCCAATCCTGTTCGCCGTGCTCCTGATCACGGTCGTGCCAGCCAGCGCGCAGATCTACAGCTGGAAGGACAAGGACGGCCGTACGCACTTCGGCGACACGCCCCCCACGTCGGGCGAGGTGACGGAGATCCGTGCACCGCAGACACGGGCTGCGCAGCCCCCCGCGCCCGCGACTGGCGCAACAGGAAACGACACGCTGGAGTCCACTCGCTCGCGCTCCCTTGCGGAGCGCGAGCGGGCTTTCCGCGAACGACGCGCCTCGGCGGCTGAAGCCGAGGCCGCAGCCGCCCAGGAGGTCGCTCGCAAGCAGGAGCTCGAGCAATGGTGCACGGCGGCGGCGAACGAACTTGCCGCACTCAGGGCGGGTCAGCGCATGGTCCGCTTCAACGCTCGCGGCGAGCGCGAATTTCTCGACGACAGCATGCGCGCGGCCGAAATCCGGCGCCTCGACCAGCAGACAAGCGAACGCTGCAAGTAAGGCCTTGCACGGTCGCCATCGCCGCATCCGGCACGCCTATTCGGCGGCCTCGGCCGGTCCGCCCCCCTTTTTCATGACCTTGCCCTCGTCGGCGCGCTTCTTGCGCACGGCCTTGGGGTCAGCGATCAGCGGCCGATAGACCTCGACCCGGTCACGGTCGCGCAGCTCGGTATCGAGCTTGACGAGCTTGGCGAAAATACCAAGCTTGTTGGCGCGATCGGGTTGGATTTCAGGATATTTTTGCAGCAGCCCGGAGGCCTCGAGCGCCTCGCGCACGGTTGCGCCCTCAAGCAGGTGGACGCCGATCAGTTCCTGACGTTGCGGCAGCGCATACACCACCTCCACGTTGATCATCCCTGCCATGCTAGCTCCCCTGCCCCGGCCGGTAGATCTGGCCGGCGCGCTTGACGAACGAATCGACGAACGTATTCGCGATGTGACTGAACACCGGCCCAAGCACCTTCTCGAGCAGCTTGCTGGAAAACTGGTAGCGCAACTGGAATTCGACCTTGCACGCCGTGTCGCCGAGCGCGGTGAACCGCCAGTGCCCGTCGAGATGGGTGAACGGACCGTCGGTCAGGCGCAGCATCATTTCTTGCGGGTAACGTTTGGTGTTCTCGGTGCTGAAGTGCGCCTTGATGCCGTGGTAGTTGATGTGCAGGGTCGCTGCGGTCACTGTCTCGGTGCGCTGGTGCAGTTCGATCCCGCCGCACCACGGCAGAAATAGCGGATAGTCCTCGCAGCGATCGACAAGTTCGAACATCTGCGTGGGAGTGAATTCGATCAGAACGAGCTTGTTGACTTCGGCCATGGGCAACCTGGCGAGGGCGCACGTCAGGGAGGGAACGGAGACGGCGCCGAGCTGTTAAAATCCGCGATTCTACCGCATGCGGCCACGTCGGCTCAGCGCCACGCAGTCCCGGAACGTCGAACCATGAGCATCATCGAAAATCGCAAGGCCTTTCACGATTATTTCATCGAGGAAAAGCACGAGGCCGGCATGGTCCTTGAGGGCTGGGAGGTCAAGGCCATCCGTGCCGGACGATCGAACATCAAGGAATCCTACGTGGTGATCCGCGGCGAGGAGATCTTCTTGTTCGGCATGCACATCACGCCGCTCGCCACCGCGTCAAGCCATGTGCATCACGACCCGACGCGGACCCGCAAGCTGTTGCTTCACAAGAAGGAAATCGCCCGCCTGATCGGCAAGGTCGAGCGCGCCGGCTACACGCTGGTTCCGCTCGACATGCACTACAAACAGGGCCTCATCAAGCTTGAAATCGGTCTTGCCAAGGGCAAGAAACTGCACGATAAGCGCGAGGACGAGAAGAAGAAGGATTGGGAGCGCGAGAAGCAGCGGCTGATGCGGACCCAGGCCTGAGCATCCGCCGCATGCCTGCAAGGTCTTACAGCAGCAGCAGCGATGCCGCGGCGACGGCCAGCAGCCCCAGCCAGGTCAGCACACCGAAGCTGATCACCTGGATCGCGATCTCGCTCGCTTCCACTTCTTCATGCACGCCGAGCAGACGGTCGACACCGTGGCGGATCAGCATGGCCGAAGCGCCCAGCGCGATCAGCGCGATCAGCACGGCGAACCAGACGCTCCCGAAGATCACCGCGAGCGAGGACAGCCACAGCGGCACCGGAGCGATCGCGGCGACCGCATAGGCATCGTCGAGGTCGCCGCTGCCGTCCTTGGCGATCGAGGCGAGGCGGATCGAGTTGGCCATGATCGGCACGCTGAACTGCTCGGCCACGAAGAACAGCACCGCCGCGATCAGCCAGTTGGCGAAGCGCGCGTCGGGAAACACGTCGGCGCCCACCCCGCCGCCCGCCAACAGGATCATCAGCGGCGGCAGCAGAGAAAGTGGCAGCACCAGACGACGGAACAACATATCCATCGGTGGGCGCATGCGCTCGACCATGTCCCAGCCCTCCCGGCTCGACACCACCATGCGGGGAAATTGCATCACATCCATGATCCTGTCTCCGGTTAGGGTCGGGAAGCCGGCCGCACATCGAATGGAAACATCGGGCGACCGGACATACATCACGATCTGATATTAATCTCCATCCTGTGGATTGCAAGCTAAAAATCAGGACGAACGAACCGGGCAGCTCGCGGGCATCAAGTCCGTCGTGTGCGCCACGCGCAGCGGACGCAGCGAAGCCGGGCCGGAACGCGATAAAATGAGCACACGATGAGTTCCCTATTAAACAAGTCCGAATTCGAAGCCCTGGCTGATTTTCGCTACCGGTTGCGTCGCTTCTTGCGCTTCTCCGAACTGCTGACCCGGCGCCACGGCATCACCAACCTGCAGTACCTGCTGCTGCTCCAAGTCAAGGGTTTCCCTGGTCGTGAGTGGGCCTTCGTCGGCGAGCTCGCCGAGCGCCTGCAAGCGCATCAGCACGGCGTGGTGTCACTGATCTCGCGCTGCGAAAAACTGGGGCTGGTCGAACGCCGCCCGGGGCGGGAGGACAGGCGTGCGGTCGAGGTGCACCTGACCGCGGCCGGTGAACGTCTGGTCGAGACGATCGCACTCCATCATCGTGAAGAAGTCAAACTTCTTGGCGGCGTCGTCCGCGAGCTCTCCAGCCACCTGCACTGAGGCTTTCGGCGAGGCGCTTGCGCAGGCGCGTTGCCGGGAGCCCTCCTCGAGACGATCAGACCTCGGGAGACTGGCCGATACCGTGCTCCACTGCGAACACGGCAGCCTGAACGCGACTACTCAGGTTGAGCTTGCGCAGCATGTTCTGCACGTGAATCTTGACGGTGCTCTCCGACAGATCGAGCGCGCGCGCGATTTCCTTGTTGCTCTGCCCGCGGGCGATGAACTGGAGGATCTCGCGCTCGCGCGGTGAGAGTCGATCGACGTCGCCACCCTCGGCCGTCCCCGCAGCCGTGCTCCGGCCACCGACCGCCAACGCAGGAGCGGCCGCTGCGCCGGCGACCGTACGTCCCGCGGCGCTGCGCACGCCGCCGAGCAGCTTGCCCATCATCTGTGGCGATACCACCGACTCGCCCTGTGCGGCGGTCTTGATCGCCGACACCAGGGTTTCGGCCTGGATGTTCTTGAGCAGGTAGCCGCAGGCACCTGCGCGCAGGGTCTCGATCAGGTCGTCCGCATCCTCGGAAACCGTCAGCATCAGCACCCGCGTCTCGGGCGCCTCCTCAAGCAGCAGGCGGGCCGCCTCGCGACCCGACAGCCCGGGCATGTTGTTGTCGAGCAGCGCCACATCGGGCCGCAACTGCCCCGCCAAACGGATACCCTCACGCCCATCACCGGCCTCGCCCACAATCTCGAAGCAGGCGTAACTCTGCAGCAGCGAGCGGATCCCGCTGCGGAACAGGGTGTGGTCGTCCACCAGCAGGACACGAATTTTCTCTTCGGCCATCAGACCTCCACCGTGTTGGTTCTGGGCAGTTGCAAGCGGATCTCGGTACCGCGGCCGGGCGAGGATCGCACCGCGAACTGTCCGCCGATGCGCATTGCGCGTTCGCGCATGATGTGCAGCCCGATGTGTGCTTCGTTGTCGGCGGTCTCACGCCCCTCGACGAACCCCACCCCGTCATCGCGCACCGTCACTGCAAGCCCATCGCGACCACGGCGCATGTTCACAGAAACCTTGCTCGCACCGGCGTGCTTGCGCACGTT
>JAKLLJ010000018.1 GCA_023150215.1 Thauera sp.
GCCTTCGGTCCGCCCATGATGCCGGACGACAGGACCAGGTTCTCGCCGGCGCGGGTGATGCGCGCCATCGCCAGCGTCTCGCGCTCCTTGAGGCCGAGGTCGCGCTCGATCGCGGCGCTGAAATCCATGTTGTCGGTGCCGAGGTAGGGCGTGGCATCGCGGAAGGAGACCTGCTCGCCGTCGATCTCGAGCATCGTCCATTGCGGGCTGCGGCCGTACATCACCAGGTGGTCGTAGCCGTTGCGCTTGAGAAAGGCGGGGAAGTAGTCGCCGCCGCTGGCGTCGAGGATGGCGTGGCTGTCGGGCGAGCAACTGGTGAAATTGCCGCGTGTGGCCGAGGGCAGCGTGGTGGTCATGATGCCGACGCCGAAGATCAGCGGCACCGCGGGGTCGAGCGGCGCGCGGCCGTCCTCGTAGAGGTTGTAGAGCAGCGCCATGTTGGCACCGCGCCCGCCGAGGAAGGTGCGCACCATCTCCATGGGCAGGTAGGCGCTACACAATTGCTGGCGTTCGAGGTCCGCGAACAGGACCTTGCCCTGTCCGGCGTATTGCGGGCTGGCTTCCAGGCGGGTGAGCAAGCGCTCGACGCGCGCCCTGATGTCGGTCTTCATGCGTTTCTCCATTCGCTGTCGAGGCAGTGCAGCGTGCCGGGGAAGTATCGGGAGAGTTGTAATTGAAGTCAAACTGTTTGAGATCAAACATTGATAATTATCAAATGCCCAGGCACACTTTTTACTGTCGAGAAAGCGCTGCGGTGACGGCGCTGCGGCGGTTACTCAGTCCGTCACGACGGGGGCCGCTGGGGTGGTCGCGGCTTCGTGCCCGGCGTCCTGAGCCGTGCCGGCAAGTTCGGGGTAGTAGCACATGAAGCCGGTGGCGCAGTGCGCATGCGAGGGGCGCAGCCCGCGGGCGAGGGCCGCCACCGCGGCGGGCGATTGCCCGCGTTCGTGAGCGTCGAGGATCTGCCGGACCATGCGCACGCTGGCGAGCTTGCGCTCGGGCGGCCCCTCGCGGCCGGCGATCTTGAGTGCGTGGAGGCCGCCGCGGCCGAAGGCCGGAATCGCACACAGGCCGCAGGGGCCGAAGGGCATGCCCGCCGCGGTGGTCGAGAAGCCGCAGGAAAAGCGGTACCACAGCCAGCGCCGGTAGGCTTCGTCGTTGTCGCGCAGGCGTGCGGCCAGCGCCGGTGACAGCGGGCGACCGTCGCGGTGGCGGTGGTCGTAGGCGTAGCGGTCGAGGCAGATCGGGCCACCGAGCGCGCCGGGCAGGTGCAGGGTGTTGCAGCTGCCTTCCTCGTACACGCAGCCGTCGTTGAGGACGAAGGCCTCGATCTCCATGTTCGGCACCTCGGCGGCGATCTCGGCGGCCTCGTCGAGCGTGATGTCGCGCGGCAGGATCAGCCGGCGCGCACCGAGCTCGCGGTACAGGCGGGCACCCTCGGCATTGCGGCAGGTGGCCACCGAGCTGACGTGGATGCGCAGCCCCGGCAGGGCCTCGGCGAGCGCCAGGATCAGCCCGGGATCGCTCGCGATCACCGCATCACCGCCCATGTCGGCATGGCTGCGCGCGATCTCGACCGCGCACTCGATCTGGGCCACCGAGTAGTGCTGGGCGTTGAGTACCAGCGAGAGCTGCACGCCGTTGCGATGGGCGATCTCGACCGCCTCGGCCAGCGCGGCCAGCGAGGGCAGGTTGCCGCCCGGGCGACGGTTGGCGCTGGCGCCGCGAAAGCGCGCGGCCCATTCCCGCGGGGTGACGCCGCAATAGAGCTCGTGGGCGCCTGCACGCGCCAGGGGGGCGATCTCGTCGAGCTGGCGGATCGGGGCGACAATCTTCACGGCCGGTCTCTCTCTAAAACGCTTCGCCGGGCACGATCAGGCGCGCCACCCGGCCGGCGCTGACCGCGGCGGCCAGCGCCGCGAGGCTGGCCTGCGAGTGGCGGCAGAAGATGGTGTTGCCGATGTGCACCGTCTCCCAGGCGTCGGCGGTGCCGTCGCGGGCGCGCTCGGTGTGCGCGGCGATGGCGAGGCATTCATGGTGACAGAAGGGACGCGGAGCGAACTGCTCCGGTCCCTCGCGCGCCAGGCCCGCGGTGCGGCACATACGGCCCTTGGCGACGAAGGCGAAGGGCAGGTGCACGCCGAGCGGCAGTGGCACGTCGGCGAAGCTGTCCGCGCTCGCGAACAGCGGCATGTCCAGCTCCACGCCGGTGATCCCGAGGCGATCGAGCATGTGCCGCAGCCACGGCGAGTCGAGCCCATGGCTGACCGGCGGGGCGTACTGTGGATTGCCGAGGCGGGGGTCCTTCAGCATCCGGCACAGGATGCGACCGGCCACCGGCTGCAGCAAGGGGTGGTGTTCGCGCAGCCGGCGCGCGACGCCCCAGTCGCTCACCACCACCTCGGTGCCGGGGGGCAGTAGCGCGCACAGCGGATCGAGCGCGCGCAGGGTTGCGGGCGACGCGACCGGTGTCAGCAAGGAGACGCTCAGCCCTGCATCGGCCGCGTCCGTGAGCGTGCGTGCGAGCTGCGCGGGTTCAGGCAGCAGGCGTTCGCAGAACTCGCTGCCCACGTACAGCCGGGTCGGGCGCAGCGGCGCCAGCCACGCGGCGAGGCTGCGGTCGTGCAGGGTTTCACGCCAGAACGCGTCGCGTGCATGGGCATCCGCGCCCAGGCGCTCGAGCGTCCGCGGTCTGGCCATCGACACCGCGAGCGTCACCCCGGTCGCCGGCAGCGCGGCGGGCTCCGCCGCGAGCGGGCTCGCCCGCGGCGTGGCCGGACGACGCAGGAAGCTGACCGGGGCGGACATTCAGGATGCCGGGCGGTTGATGTTGAGCAGTTGCGGGCGGGTGTATTCGAGCAGGCCCTCGAGGCCGAACTCGACGCCGAAGCCCGACATCTTGCAGCCGCCGAAGGGGCAGTGCGGCAGCACCTCGGCATGGCCGTTGATCCACACCGTGCCGCACTCCAGGCGGTTTGCGACCGCACGTGCGGCCTCGATGTCACGTGCCCACACCGAACCGCCGAGGCCGTTGGTGCTCGCGTTGGCGAGCCGGACCGCCTCGTCGACGTCGCGATAGCGGATCACCGGCAGCACGGGGCCGAACTGCTCCTCGTCCACCAGCCGCGTCCCGTCGACGATGTCGGCGACGATGGTCGGCGGATAGAAGTAGCCTTTTCCCGCCAGCGGCTCGCCGCCGCACAGGATGCGGGCGCCGGCGGCGCGCGCGTCCTCGACCAGCTCGCACACGCGCTCGAACTGGTCGCGGTTTTGGATCGGGCCGAAGCTCACGCCTTCGTCGAGGCCGCTGCCGAGTTGCTGCCGTGCGGCGATGTCGACCAGGCGCCGGCACATCTCGTCGTACAGCGACTCGTGCACATACAGGCGCTTGAGTGCGGCGCAGGTCTGGCCCATGTTCAGGAAGGCGCTCGCGAACACGGCCTCGGCGATCGCGCCGACATCGGCGTCGGCCAGTACGATGCCGGCGTCGTTGCCGCCGAGCTCGAGGGTGAGGCGCTTCAAGGTGTCGGCGGCGTTGCGCATGATGTCCTGGCCGGTGCGAGTCGAGCCGGTGAACACGATCTTGTGGATGCCGGCATGGGCCGAGATCTCGCGCCCGAGCGCACCGCCTCCGGCGACCGCGTTGACCAGGCCGGGGGACGCGACCTCGTTGATCAGCTCGACCAGGCGCAGGGTGTTGAGCGGCGTCAGCTCGGAGGGCTTGATCACCACCGCGTTGCCCGCACGCAGGGCAGGCATGATGTGCCACACCGCGATCATCAGCGGCCAGTTCCACGGCGTGATTGAGCCGACCACGCCGAGTGCGCGCCGGTGCAGCTCGATGCGCTTGCCCGGGCTGTCCTCGATCACCTCGACCGCCAGCTCGAGCGCCGCGGTGGCGCGCGTCCACGCCACCGCACCGCCGACTTCCATGTGCGCAAGCGCGAGCGGCTTGCCCTGCTCGCGGACGATGATCTCGGCCAACTCGGGGGCGTTCTGCTCGATCCGGTCGGCGATCGCATGCAGCAGGGCGCGGCGATCCTCGCTGGTGCTGTGCTGCCAGGTCGCGAAGGCCCGCGTGGCGGCCGCGACCGCGTCGTCGAGCTGCGCCGGCGATGCGTTCGGGCACTCGGCAAAGGCCTCGCCGAGCGCCGGATCGATGACCGGCAGCGTGCCACGGTCGCCGGCCACTTTCCGGCCGTCGATGACGAGGGAGGGGGTCTTGTTCATGGGTCGGGTCCTGTCGGTTGGTCGTGGGCCTTGCCGCGCTCGGCGCGTGCCCTGCCGCGGTGGCGATGACGACGACGTCACGGCGTCGAGCCGTGGCCTGCGTCGGATGGGCGAAGCCTAGCGGGGCGCTGTAAACCAGCTTTTCATGATTTGTGCGGAATTGTGCGCAGTTGTAGCGCAGGCCGGGCGGGTGCGGCGCCCCTGGGCAAGGCGTTGCGGTTCAGGTCGTGCTCGTGAGCGGCCGGAACTCGTCCAGTGCGCGAAGGCTGTCCTCGAGCAGCGCCTGCAAACCAGCGGCCTGGACGCGCAGATCGGTGGGGTGGGGGCTGCGCTCGAGCGCCTGGCAGCGCGCGGCGAACGCACTCAGGCCGAAGTTGGCGGCCATGCCGGCGAGCTGGTGCAGGTGTGCGCGCTGATGCTCGGGATCGGCCGCGGCGGCGAAGGTGCCCAGCTGCGTCCGCCCTTGGCTGCCCAGGAGCTCGAGCATGGGCTGCATGCGCGCCTTGCCGAGGCGTGCGAAGTGGGTGCCGAGGAGCTCGGTGTCGAGCAGCACGGGCGCGGGGCTGGCGGAGGACGACGGCGCGCTGCCGTCCTCCAGCGTGCGCATGAGCGCGTCGAAATCGAACGGCTTGCCGACCACCGCGTCCATGCCGGCCTCGCGGTAGCGCCGCACCTCGTCGGTGGTCACCGAGGCGGTGAGGGCGATGATGCGCACGCCGGCCTTGCGGGCCTCGGGATGGCGGCGGATGCGGCGTGCCACCTCCATGCCGTCGAGATCGGGCAGATGGATGTCGAGCAGGACCACGTCGAAGTCCTCGCGCTCGTGCGCCTCCAGCGCACCGTAGCCGTCGGCGGCAAAGCGCACGCGGTGGCCCTCGGCCTCGAGCAGGGTGCCGGCGATGCAGCGGTTGAGTTCGACGTCCTCCACCACCAGCACGCGCAGGCCTCGAGAGTTCGCGGTGAGGGCCGGGCGGGGGGGCGCGGCGCACGGCGCGGGCGCGCTGGCGTACTCCAGCTCGCACCAGAACACGCTGCCGGCGCCAGGACGGCTGCGCACGCCGATCCGTCCGCCCTGCAGCTCCGCCAGGCGAAGGCAGATCGCCAGCCCCAGGCCGGTGCCGCCGAAGCGGCGGGTGATCGAGCCGTCGGCCTGGGTGAATTCGGTGAAGATGCGCTGCTGGGCGTCCTCGGCGATGCCGATCCCGCTGTCCGCGACCTCGAGGCGCAGCCGGCAACGCTCGCCGGCGGCTGCGAGGGCGCTTGCGCGTACCGCGACGAAGCCGCGCTGGGTGAACTTGACCGCATTGCCGGCGAGATTGAGCACGATCTGGTGCAAGGCGCGGCGGTCGCCGAGCACGCCGGCCGGCAGCGCCGGATCGAGCTCGAAACGCAGCGCGAGCCCTTTCTGCGCGGTCATCGACATCAGGATCGGGCGTAGTGCGGCGAGCGCCTCGGCGGGCGAGAACGGCGCCGAGTCGAGCACCAGCTGTCCGGCTTCGATCTTGCTGAAGTCGAGGACGTCGTCGAGGATCGCGAGCAGGGTCTTGCCCGCGGCGCCGATCGCCTCCACCCATTCGCGCTGGCCGGGCTCGAGCACGGAGCGCGCTAGCAGTTGCGCCATGCCGAGGATGCCGTTCATCGGCGTGCGGATCTCGTGGCTCATGGCAGCAAGGAAGTCGCTCTTGGCGCGGCTGGCCGCCTCGGCGCGCTCGCGCGCGAGCTCGGCGCGCTCCTTGGCCTTGCGTTCGCCGATGTCGGTCAGCGAGCCCTCGTAGTAGAGCAGGCGCCCGCTGTCATCGAGCACGCGGCGGGCGGAGATCGACACCTCGATCGCGCTGCCGTCGCGCCGCCGCCAGCGTGTCTCGAAGCCGACCACCTTCTCGGCCATGTTGAGGCGGCCGAGGAAGCGGCGCTGGTCCTCGGCGTGCACGAAGCACTGCGTGCTGACATCGGTGATGCCGGCGAGGAATTCGTCCGCGCCGGCATGGCCGAGGAGGCCGACCAGGGCCGGGTTGGCCGACAGGAAGCGGCCCTCGGGGTCGACGCGGAAGATGCCTTCGATCGCATTCTCGTAAAGCGAGCGATAGGCCTGCTCGGACTGCTGCAGGCCGAGGTAGAGCTTGGCGTTCTCGATCGAGATTGCCGCCTGCGCGGCGAGGATCTGCAGGGTCTTCAGGCGCTGGTGGTCGAAGATGTCGCGGCTCTGGCGGTGCTCGAGATAGAGCAGGGCGGTCAGTTCGCCGTGGTACAGGATCGGCATGCACAGCAGCGAGTGCGGCGCATGGGCGCAGATGTAGGCATCGTGCGCGAACATCTGCTGGCGGGTCGCGTCCCCCAGCACCAGTGCCTCGCCGGTGCGCGCCACGTAGTTGAGCACGCTGACCGGCACGCTCGCCGCGGCCGACTCCAGCGCCAGGCTGCACATCAGGCGCGACGCTTCCTCCAGTCCGGCGATCGCCTCCACGTACAGGCGCTGGTCGCGGCGCAGGGCGAGCGCGCCGCGCTGCGCACCCGCGCTCGCGAGCGCGAGTTGCATCAGGCGTTCGAGCAGGCGCTCGAGCACGATCTCGTCCGAGATCGCCTGCGAGGCCTTGATCACCGAGGCGATGTCGAAGGACTGGTTGCTTTCGTCCGCTGCCGCCTGCGCGCCGCCGTGCGCGTCGGCGGCGGCGGGGCGAGCCCACAGACCGTATTCCTCGAGCTGTTCCTGCAGATGGGCGATGCGGGCGTGGGCACCGAGCCGCTCGTAGCGTCGGCAGACGTCGTCGAAACCGGCGCGGGCGACGGTGCGCGCGCCCGCATCGAGGTGGAAGCGGGCGGCGAACTCGCAGGCGAGTGCGGCGTCGAGCCAGAAGCCGTTGGACTCGGCAAGCGCGATCGCGCGGTCGTAGGCGGCGGCCGTGCCGGGGCGGTCGTGCAGGCGCAGGTGTTCGGCCTCGATCAGCGCCACGCGATGGGCGTGGTTGGCGGGGGCATGGGTGGCCATCGCGCGCACCTCGCGCACGATGGCGCGCAGCTTGCGCAAGGCGCGCTCGCGCCCCGCGCCCGGCGGCGGCAGGGTGCGCAGCAGGGCGAGCGCGTGCAGGCTGCGGAACCAGGTCGCGGTGTGGGTGCCGCCCACGTAGGGCAGGTGTGCTTCGCCCAGCGCGCATTCGGCGAGCGCGCCCGGATAGTCCGCGAACACCAGCGCCAGCAGGGCCTTGTAGAAGTGATGCAGGCACACCGCGGTGAGATGGTTCTCGCGCCGGTGCTCGGCGAGCATGCTGGCCTCGCGGTAGTGCTCGCCGTCGAGCGCGGTGGGCATCGCACTCAGCTCGCACAGCCGGGTCAGGGCCTGCAGCGCCATGTAGCTGTACTGCAGCGACTGCTTCTGTCCGGTCTGCTCGAGTTGGAGTAGTTGCCGGCGCATGTCGCGGGCGAGTGCACGGAGATCCTCGGCGAGCGGCACCGCATACTGGATCGCCGCCGCCAGGCTGTAGGCGGCGTACTCGAGGTCGCCGCAGGCGAGCGCCTCGGCGTGCGCCTCGTGCAGGCCGGCGAGGGCGCGCGGCAGCGGCTCGCGGTAATGGCGCACGTAGCAGTTGAACAGCGACAGGCTCTTGTGGCGACTGTGGCGCGAGGGGCGCGCGGCCTCGAGCGCCAGCGCCATGCTGCCCGCGCGGTAGCCTTCGTCGATCGCGCCGAGCACGCCGCACAGCACGCCGCCAAAGCCGGCGAGTGCCGGTGCGCTGGCGTCGGTGTGGCCGTGGCCTAGAGCGAGCTCGACCTGGCGCGCCATCACCAGCGGGCGCAGCGCCGAGCTCGAGAACTTGACGATGCCGAACAGGCCGCCGAGCAGGGTCTGGGCGGCGAGCACCTGCGCCTCGGATGCGATCGGCATCCCGATCAAGGCCTCGAGGTCGACGCTGCGGACCAGCAGTCGGGTGCGCAGCAGCTCGGCGGTGATGGTCCGGCGTGCCGGCGCTGCGGGCAGATCGACGCCCAGCATGCCCAGGGTGCGGCGTGCCAGTTCCAGACCCGCGGCGAAGCGGTTGTGGGCGACGTGGGCCTGGATGCGGATCTGCTGGCAGCGCACGCGATCGAGCGGGTCGTGCGCATGGCGCTCGGCGGTGTCGAGCAGGGCCTGCATGCGCGCGGTGTCGCCGCGGCTGTTGGCAGCGTCGGCAGCGGCCAGGTGCAGGTCGAGGGCGAGGCGGTGGTGCGCGCGCCAGGCGTCGGCGGGCAGCGCCTGCAGTCCGCTCTCGAGGTAGTCGAGGGCCGACTCGAAGGCTGCCGATTCGCGCGCGCGCAGGCCGGCGCAAAGGTTCAGCGTGGCAAGCGCGATGCGCTCGTCGGGGTCTGCGATCGCGCTGCGCGCGAGGTTCAGGTGGCCGGCGATCTCGAACACCCGGCGGTCGAGGGCGCCGGTCTCGAGGTTCTGGCGCAGCAGCCGGCCGACGCGCAGGTGAAGCTGCTCGCGGGCGTCGTCCGCGAGCAAGGAATACGCGGCCTGCTGCACACGGTCGTGGGCGAAGCGGTAGCGCCCGTGCTGGTCCGCGTCGTCGTCGGCGGCGCGGCAGCCGTCGTCGAGCGGCACGATCAGGCCTTCCCCGAGTGCCGGCAGCAGTTCGCGTGCGAGCTGGCGGGCGGGACGCTCGCCGACGATCGACAGGGTGTCGAGGTCGAAGGTGTTGCCGATGCACGCCGCCAGCGGCAGCACGCCGCGGGTGTGCGCGGGCAGGCGGCGCAGGCGGCCCACCATCAGCTCGACGACGTCGGCGCTGAGCGCGCGCGCGCGGATCGCCGCCTCGTCCCATTCCCAGCGCTGGCCGTGGAAGCGGATCAGGCCCTCCTCGTAGAGGGCGTTGAGGAACTGGCTGAGGAAGAAGGGATTGCCCTGGGTCTTTTCGTGGCAGACCTCGGCGAGGCTGCTGCATTCGACTTCGCTGCAGCGCAAGGTGTCGGCAAGCAGCTGGCGCACGAGGAGGGCGTCGAGCGGTTGCAGCTGACGCTCGAGCGGGGTCAGCGGGCCGTCGCGCAGGCGCTCGAGGGTGCCCGCGAGCACGTGCGCGGGGGTGATCTCGTTGTGGCGGTAGCTGCCCACGAGGAGCAGGTGGGGCAGTCCGGCGCGCGCGGCGAGCGACTCGATGAGGCCGAGCGAGGCGGGATCCGCCCATTGCAGGTCGTCGAGAAAGAGGGTCAGTGGCCGGTTGCGGTCGCTGAGTGCATCGAGCAGGCGCGTGAACAGGTGCAGCCGGCCCTGCTCGTCGAAGCGCTGCTGCAGCGTCGGGGGGGGGGCGGCGTCGCCCACGATGAGGCCGAGTTCGGGCAGCAGCCGCAGCAGCGTGCCGAGGTAGCCACCGAGCTGAGCCTGCAGGCGCGCGGCGAGCGCGGCAAGGTGCTCGGCGGGCGCGGTCAGGTGCTGGCGGATCAGCTCGCGCAAGGCCTGCAGCAGCGCCGAGTGCGGCGGATTGCGCCGGTACTGGTCGAACTTGCCGCTGGCGAAGCGGCCGTTGCGCTCGAGCACCGCGCGGCGCAGCTCGTGCACCAGGGTCGATTTGCCGACCCCGGTGTAGCCGCTGATCAGCACGATCGCCTGTGCGCCGGCGGTGCAGGCTTCGACCTGGCCCTCGAGCTCGGCGAGCAGCGCGTCACGGCCGTACAGGCGCTGCGGGATCTGGAAGCGCGCGGAGACGTCGCGACTGGCGAGCGTGAACGCATCGTCGGCGCTGCCACCGCGCCGCTGCAGGCACTCGCGCAGGTCGTGCACGATGCCGTGGGCCGACTGGTAGCGCTCGGAGGCATCCTTGGCGAGCAGCTTGAGGACGACGGCCGAGACCGCCTCGGGCAGCAGACGGTTGATGTGGTGCGGCGGACGCGGTGCGTGGGCGATGTGGCAGTGCACCAGCTCGAGCCCTTCACGCCCGGCGAAGGGTGGCTGGCCGGTGAGCAGCTCGTACAGCGTGGCGCCGAAGCTGTAGTAGTCGGTGCGGTAGTCGATCGCGCGGTTGATGCGCCCGCTCTGCTCGGGCGCGATGTAGGGCAGGCGGTGGCTGGCCAGCTGCGGCGTGTTCCAGCTCGCCTGCTCGCGCAGGAAGCGCGTGGCCATGCCGAAGTCGATCAGCAGCGGATCGCCAGTCGGGGTGACCAGGATGTGGTCCGGGTTGATCTGCTTGTGGATGACGCGCGCCTCGTGGAGGCGGCCGATGCGTTCGCAGACGCGGATCATCAGCGCCAGCCAGTCGTGCCATTCGCGGCTGCCGGGACGCATCGCCTGGCGCAGCGAATGCGCCTCGCGGTCGGTGAACAGCAGCGCGGAGCCGCGCTCGTGCTCGATGTGGTCGAGCACCCGCGGCACGCCGTCGAGGTCGAGCGCGGCGAGCAGCTCGAACTCATGGCGCAGGCGCGCGGGTGCCTCCGCCGGGCAGCGCCTGCGGTCGAGCTGCTTGATGATCACCGGCGCATCGTGCCCCGCCAGCAGCACCCGGCTGACCGTGCTGCAGCGGCCCTGGTAGAGGCGCTTGAGCAGGCGGTAGTGCAGGGTCGGCGTGTTCATCGGGCGCGATGCGGTGGCGTCAGTCGAGCTCGCCGGCGAACAGGTAGCCGGCGCCGTGGGCGGTCAGGATCAGGCGTGGATCGGCGGGGTTGTCGTCGAGCTTGCGGCGCACGCGCCCGACCAGCACATCCACCGAGCGGTCGTTGGGTGTCCATTCGCGGTCGTGGATCGCGTCCATCAGCTGGTCGCGCGACAGCACCTGGCCGGCATGGGTGAGGAGCGCCATCAGCAGCTTGAATTCGCCCTGCGGCAGGCGCTCGAGCCGGCCATCGGGCGCCATGAGCTGGCGCTTGTGCGGGTTGAGCGTCCACCCTTCGAAACGGAAGCTTCCCTGGTCGGGCTCGCGCACCTCGGCCCCGGTGCACTGCGCCACCCGCCACAGCAGGTTCTTGGCGCGCACCAGCAGCTCGCGCGGGTTAAAGGGCTTGGTGACGTAGTCGTCGGCGCCGAGCTCGAGCCCGACGATGCGGTCGATGTCGTCGTCGCGCGCGGTGACCAGAATGATGCCGACGCGCGAGGCGGCGCGCAGCTCGCGGGTGAGCGTGAGCCCGTCCTTGCCGGGCAGCTTGATGTCGAGCAGCACGAGCGCGATGCGCTCCTGCTCGATGCGTTGCAGCAGGTCGTCGGCGTGCTCGCTCGCACTGACGCGGTAGCCTTCCTTCTCGAAATAGCCGACGAGCAGCGCGCGAGAGAGGGGGTCGTCCTCGACCACCATCACGTGCGCTGCGCTATGTGTCTCCTTCGACATCGATCCTCCTCCGGGCGGGGTCGAACGTTCGCTTGTTGTGCGCGGATGATGGCCCGAATCACTGCCCCCGGCAATCGCGCAGCGGACGGTCGCCGCACGCTGTTGCACAGCGGTTACATCCCTGCACAACTTGCTACATCCACCGCCAAGTTTGTTTACCGCCCGACCGTATGGTGTCCGTCATGCCGTACTGGCGGATATTGGAGAGCGGTGCGGGCGGCCACGGGTGCCGGCCCGGGCCGGGTGAGCAACGCAGCGAGGAGCGAGGGCCTTGAACAAGGAAAAAAGCATCACGTCGATCGTCGGGGCAGGACTGCTCGCACTGGCGGCTGCGGTCGGTGTGCCGGCGCCGGCCGCAGCCGCCGATGGCGCGGCGCTGCTGGCGGCGAACTGTCTGTCCTGTCACAGCGCGCTGGGCAGCACCATCTCCCGGGTGGAGGGGCAGCGCAAGAGCCCCGAAGGCTGGCAGATGACGATCACTCGCATGCAGGAGCAACACGGCGCGAAGATCTCGCCGCAGGACAAGCGCGCCCTGATCAAGTATCTCGCCGACACGCGCGGCCTGGCACCGACGGAGGCTGCGCCCTGGCGCTACCTGCTCGAACACGACAACAACCGCGTGGAGGCGCTCGATGACACCTACAAGGACATGTGCGCGCGCTGCCATTCGGGAGCCCGCTTTGCACTGCAGCGGCGCAGCGAGGGCGAGTGGTCGCTGCTGATGCACTCGCACATCGGGCTCAATCCGACCCTCGAGTTCCATTCGCTGGCGCGCGATCGCGCGTGGTTCCAGCATGCCGTGGGTGAAATCGCGCCCGCCCTTGCGCGCGATTTCGCTCTCGATGCGAAGGCGTGGACGGCCTGGCAGGCGGCGCCACGGGTCACGCTGGCGGGCAGCTGGCGGATCACCGGCTATCTGCCGGGCAAGGGCGAATTCGAAGGACGGATGACGGCGAGCGCCGCGGGCGAGGACCGCTTCGAGCTCCGGCTCGAGGGGCGCTACGCCGACGGTGGGGCGCTCGCGGGAAGCGGTGTCGCCACGGTCTATACCGGCTACGAATGGCGCGGCAGCGTCGACATCGACGGCGTGGCCCTGCGTCAGGTGCTGGCCGCCGATGCGCGCGCCACCACCATGAAGGGGCGCCAGCACCTGGCCGCCTCGCGCCGGGTCGGCGGCGAACTGGTCGCAGTGCGCGAGAGCGCGGCGCCGAGGCTGGTGGCGGTGATGCCCGGCCACCTGCGCAGGGGCGAGACCGCCGAGCTGACCCTGGTCGGCAGCGGCCTCGACGGCGCGGTTTCGCTCGGCAGCGGCGTGCGCGTGCTGGAAGTGGTGGCGCGCAGCGCCGACCGCGTGGTCGTGCGTGCCCGTGCCGAGGGGGGCGACGGGCTGCGCGACGTGGCCGTCGGTGCGGCGCGTGGCAAGGGGCTGCTTGCTGTCTATGAACGTGTCGCGCGCGTCGACGTGGAGCCGGCGAATGCGATCGCCCGTGTCGGCGGGCCGGGCGATGCGCAGATGGAAAAGGTCGGCGTGGCCTACCGCGCGCTCGGCTGGGCGGCTGGCCGCGACGGCAAGGCGGGCACCGCCGACGACCTGCGCCTGGGCTACCTGCCGGTGCAGTGGTCGATCGAGGCCGCCGACGAGGAAGCGGAAAAGGCGCGCGACCAGGACTTCGTCGGGCGCATCGGCGCCGATGGCGTGTTCGTCCCGGGTGATGCCGGGCCGAACCCGGCGCGGCCGAAGTCGCTCGGTAACACCGGGCGGGTGAAAGTGGTCGCCGCGGTGGGCGAGGCGGGCGAGCGCGTCGAGGGGCGGGGTAGTCTCGACGTCGCGGTGCCCGACTTCGTGCAGCGCGCGCTCGACTGAAGCTGGGGCAATTCCGATGACGACCCTGACCCTGATCCGGCCCAACCTGCACCGTGTGGACAGCGCGGGCCGGCAGATGCTGTTCCATGTGCCGAGCAGCAGCCTGTTCGAGCTCGACGGCGCCGCGCGTGACGTGCTGGCCTTGTTCGACGAGCAGAACGCGCTCGAGGCCGCGAGCATCGTCGAGCGCCTCGGCAGCCGCCACGACGCGCTCGCCCTGCACGAGACGGTCGACGAGCTGCGCCAGCTCCACGTGCTGGCCGAGTACGGCGAGGACGGCCGCCTCAACCCGCCTGCGGGCGAGGTGACGCGCTTTCCGCTCGATACCCTGGTGCTCAACGTCAATACGGGCTGCAACCTGAGCTGCACCTATTGCTACAAGGAAGACCTCAGCTCGCCGGCCAAGGGCCTGCGCATGAGCCTGGAGACCGCGACCAAGGCGATCGAGATGATGCTCGCCGAGTCGCCGGGCAAGCCGAAATACACCATCGTCTTCTTTGGCGGCGAGCCCCTGTCGAATATGGGCCTGATCCGCGCGGTGGTCGACTTCGCCGAGCGCCGCTTCGCCGAGGCCGGCGCGCGCGTGGATTTCACCCTCACCACCAATGCCACCCTGCTCACTGCCGGGATCATCGACTGGCTCGACGCCCACCGGGTGGGTGTCACCGTGTCCATGGACGGGCCGCCCGCGGTGCATGACCGCAACCGGCGCAGCTTCGGCGGCGAGGGCACCTACGACGTGGTGCGGCGCAAGGTCGACCTCCTGCTGGCGCGCTATCGCGCGCGCCCGGTCGGCTGCCGCGTCACCCTCACCCGCGGCATCACCGGCGTGGTGCCGATCTTCGAGCATCTGTACCACGAGGTCGGCTTCGCCGAGGTCGGCTTCGGCCCGGTGACCTCGGGCGACATCCAGGCCTTCAACCTCACCGCCGAGGAACTCGCCGAGGTGTTCGAGGGGCTGAAGGCACTCGGCCGGCGCTATCTCGACGCGGCGCTGCGCAACCGCAGCCTCGGTTTCGGCAACCTGCACCAGCTCATGACCGACCTGCACGAGGGCAACAAGAAGAGCCTGCCCTGCGGCGCCGGGGTCGGGCTGCTCGCGGTCGATGGCAAGGGCGGGCTCAACCTCTGCCACCGTTTCACCGGCTCCGCGCTGCCGACCTTCGGCGACGTCGACGCGGGAATCGATCGCGCCCGTCTGGGTGCCTTCGTCGGGCGCCGGCTGGAGCGCAGCGGCACCGGCTGCGAGACCTGCCGCATCCGCAACCTCTGCTCCGGCGGCTGCTACCACGAGAGCTACGCGAAGTACGGCGACGCCGCGGCGCCTTCCTACCATTATTGCGAGCTGCTGCGCGACTGGATCGACTTCGGTATCGAGACCTACGCGCGCATCGTCACCGAGAACCCCGGCTTTTTCGCCGCACACGTTTCCCCGCGGAGGACCGCATGAAGCACCTGAAGTCGCTCAACAAGAAGGCGCAGCGCCTGGACGCCGCGGAGGGCAAGCCCGAGGTGATCGAGGAGGTCGTCGCCATGCAGACGGTGGTCGGCTGCACCGCGACCACCGACCCAGGCTGGGAGATCGACGCCTTTGGCGGCGCCACCTCGCTGTGCCAGCCGATGGAGGCCGACCTCTACGGTTGCGCCGATTCGTGCTGGTGGCCGGCGCAGGTGCCGGACACGATGAGCCACTATCCCGACTGGGGCGACGGCAAGGCCGACGCGACCAAGGACTGGCGCAAGCTGGACGGGATATTCGAGGACAAGATCTGAATGGGAGCCCAGCACATGACGCTCATCCGGCGTATCAGCACCCTGGGGGCCGCCGGCCTGCTCGGCGCCGCGGCCCTGCTTGCAGGCTGCGCCACCCCGGCGCACAAGGCGGCGGCGACCGATGCCGAGTACCTGCTCACCGTCACCCGCCCCGGCCTGCTCCACGTGATCGACATGAAGACCGATCGCATCGCGCGCAGCTGCGAGGTCCCCGGCAAGTTCGGCTCGGGCGCGCTGGTGCCGGCGCCCGACGGCCGCCACGCCTTCGTGCTCGGCAACCTGTGGGAGGACGTCTACGGCTTCGAGCTCGAGACCTGCAAGCTGGTGTTCTCCGCCCGCCAGTCCGAGGGCGACGTCACCGTCAAGACCGTGCAGTCGCTCGCGGTGAGCGCCGACGGCAGCGAGCTGTACACCGTGCAGAACCCGGTGCGCCGCGGCGCCGACCGCTTCGAGGTGCTGCCGCCGCGGCTCGCCGTGTATCGCATCGCCGACGGGCTCGACGCGAAGCCGGTGCGCAGCTTCCCGGTCAAGCGCCGGATCACCAAGATCGCCGCCACCGCCGGCGGCGAGGTCATTCTGGGCGGTGCCGACGTGGAGGCGATCGACGTGCGCAGCGGCGCGCTGCGCACGGTGTCGGCGCTGGCGAGCTGGGAGCGCGGCCCGCGCTGGCTGACGCCGGATGCGTTCGCGATGCACTCGCAGGGCGAGCACCTGAACGAGTACGTGATGCCCTACGTGACCGCGAAGTTCGCCGACGACAAGCAGGACATGGCGAGCGCGCAGTGGTGGTGGGGCATGAGCCGGGTGGACCTCGCGACCGGCAAGGCCGAGACGCGCGAGATCTTTCCCTTCGAGTTCGTGATCTTCTCGCTGCTGGCCGATCCGCGCGATCGCAACATCCTGTACGGCGCCTTCAACACCCTGTCGAAGCACGACATCGCGAAACGCGAGACGCTGAAGGTGGTGGAGCTCGACCACACCTACTACAGCCTGCAGCTGTCGCGCGACGCCTCGCGCATCTACGTGGGCGGGGCGGGCAGCACGATCAGCATCCACGACAGCGCCACGCTGGAGAAGATCGGCATGATCCAGCTCCCGGGCGACATGTCCACCGCGGATGTGCGCGTCGCCTACAAGCGCCACGAGTCGCGCTGACGGGATCGGCTGGCGTCGCCTCGAGGCCCGTACTATATGTTCAACATGACCCGGCCGCGGTGGCGGCCGGGTCGGTTGGGCGCCGCCCGATGCGGCGGTCCGCGGCTTCGTTGTGGAGGAATCCGTCATGACACCGACTCCCAAGGTGTGTTTCGACCGGGTGCTGCCCCGGGACCTGCTGCGCGTCCAGACCACGGTCCCCGACCGCCCCGGCCAGGTGCGTGGCCTGTCGCCGATCGGCAAGACGTGGATCAATGGCTCGACCCTGCATGTACGCTTCCTGGGCGGCACCGCGGCGCAGAAGAAAATAGTGCAGGAGCAGGCCGCCTGGTGGGCGGCGCACGCCAACCTGCGCTTCGTGTTCGATGACGCGGCCGAGGCCGAGATCCGCATCGCCTTCGACGACAACGACGGGGCGTGGAGCTACATCGGTACCGACGCCCGCAGCATTCCGGCAAACGAACCGACCATGAACCTCGGCTTCCTCGATGGTGGCACGGCGGCACACGAGTTCGGTCACGCCATCGGCCTCGCGCACGAGCACCAGAACCCGGCGGGCGGCATCCAGTGGAACGAGCAGGCGGTGATCCGCGCGATGGCCGGGCCCCCCAACCACTGGAGCGAGGCGCAGACCCGCCACAACATCCTGCGCAAGTACGCCGCCAACCAGGTCAACGGCACGGCGTTCGATCCAAAGTCGGTGATGCTGTACTTCTTTCCTGCGGAATGGACCCTCAATGGCGTGGCGACCTCGCGCAACGAGGTGTTGTCCGATCTCGACAAGCAGTTCATCGCGGGCGCGAAGATGTATCCGCGCGCGAAGCCGGGCATCGAGGGCACGCTCACCGAGCTCAAGGTGAATGCGCGCCGTCGCACCGCGGCAAGCATCGGCAGCTTCGGCGAGGAGGACGTGTTCCGCTTCAGGGTGGCGCAGCCGGGACGCTACGTGGTCGATACGCGCGGACCGACCGACGTCTACATGAAGCTCTTCGGCCCGGATTCGCCGACCGCCTTGATCGCCGAGGACGACGATTCGGGCTTGGCGAGCAACGCACGGATCGCGATCGACCTGGTGGAAGGTGACTACTACGTCCAGGTGCGGCACTGGAACCGTGCCAGCGGCACGGGCGACTACACGGTGGCGGTGCGCAAGGCGCGTTGAAGCCGCGCCCCGCGCGCCGGTTCAGGCGGGAGCGGGCAGCAGGCGGCCGAGTAGCTTGCACAACTGGGCGCGCTCGGCGCTGTCCAGCGCGCTCAATACGCGCTCTTCGTGTGCGCGCACCTGCGGAATCAGCGCCTGGAGCAACTGCTGGCCGGCGCGCGTGAGGTGGAGCGCGTTGGCGCGCCGGTTGTCCGGTGCGCGCACGCGTTCGACGAGGCCGCGTGCCTCGAGCTTGTCGAGCACCGAGACGACGCTCGAGCGGTCGAGCTGGATCGCGTCGGCAAGCTGGGTTTGCTTCATGCCCGGATTGGCATCGATCAGCACGAGCACGCCAAACAGCGTCGGTGTGATCTCGGGCTCGCCCACGCTCACGCAGAAGTCGCGGAAGATGCCCACCTGTGCGATGCGCAGGCGGTAGCCGATCAGTTCGGGGAGCATCCCGAAGGTGATGGCTTCCGGGGGGGGTAGCGCAATAGCGTCGTCGTTGCCACGGCCCATCGGTAACTCGCGTCCGATTTGATCAAGCGCGAAATTGTAGCAGGCGGGCCGGGATGCGCGGACGCAGTCCGCGGTGCTGCCGTGTCGGTGTGGAGGAGGACCTGGTGTCGAGTCGGCTGCAGCCGTGGATGTCGAGCATTCGAGCGCGACCGTTGGCGGTGGTGCCGCACGAGTCCGTTTCGGCAAACGTCGACGACGTGACCCATTTCGGCCGCAGGCTGACGGCATGGGATGCCTTTTACGAGCAGCTGACACCCGGCGCTTTCGAGGGGGGGGCGCACGAGGTCTGGCTCGCCGACAGCCTCGAGATCCTGTGGGAAACCGGCAACCGGTCGGTGTGGACCGCGGGGAGCAACCGGCCGGGCATGGTCTCGCTCGGCATCCCGGTCGCGGCCGGCGGTGCCGGCGTGTACTGCGGTGTTCCATTGCACGATGGTGCCGTCTCCTGGCTGCCGGAGGGCAGCGAGTTCGAGATCTACTGTCGCGATCGCATGGACATCGTTTCGGCCACGGTGTCGGCGGCCGCGCTGCAGGCATTTTCAGCCGTCGCCTCGCCCGCGCTCGACGCGGAGGTGTTCCGCCGCCCGTTCATCCGGCTCCAGCCGCGACAGGCGGCGATCCTGCGTCGTGCGCTGGTGGAGATCATCGGTGCAGTGCGTGCCCGGCCCGGGTTGCTGGAGATTGCGGCGAGCCGGACGGCGATGTGTGACTGCGTGATGTCGTCGATGCTCGACGCGCTCGAGCCCGCTCAGCCGCGCGCGGCATCGAGCCTGCGCCCGAGTGTGAAAGCCTGGATCGTGCGCAGTGCCCGTGCATGCGTGCTCGACAGCCCGGGTGATCCGATCGGCGTGGCCGACCTTTGCCGGATGCTGAAGGTGTCGCGGCGCTCCCTGCAGTACGCGTTCGAGGAGCTCACCGGCATCGGTGCGGTGCAGTTCCTGCGCAATGTGCGTCTGAACGCCGTACGGCGGGAGTTGCACCACCTCGGCCGGCAGCCGCAGGAGCCGATCGCGGCGGTCGCGGCGCGCTGGGGGTTCTGGCACATGCCGCGCTTTGCCGCCTATTACCGTGCGCTGTTCGACGAGCTGCCGTCGGAGACGCGGGCGCGCCAGGGTGGCAACCCAGGCTTCGATGCGTCCCGGACAGCACCGGATGTTGCGCTGCAGCGCGGCTTTCTTGCCGATTGCGGATAACGCCCCGGTCGCCGGATTTCCTAAGCTCCACTCCACGACCCGGCCACGAGGCCGGGCGAGACACGGTGCGGGTCGTCGCCCTCGAGGGCGGACCGCCCGCGCTGGAGGAGACTGGAGATCATGGACAGTAAATCCCTTGCGGCTTCGGGCGTTGGCGTTGGCGCCCACGACCGGCGCACGTTTCTCAAGCTCGCATCGGCGACGGCGGCGGGCTCGCTGCTGCCGGTGGAGCGTGGCGACGCCGCTGCGCCTGCTCGCGAGTACGACGTGGTTGTGGTGGGCGGCGGCTTCGCCGGGGTCACTGCGGCCCGCGAGCTCGCCCACCGCGGCGCCAAGGTGCTGCTGCTCGAGGCGCGCAATCGTCTCGGCGGGCGCACCTTCTACTCGAAATTCGGCGAGCGCAAGGTGGAACTGGGCGGCACCTGGATCCACTACACCCAGCCCCACGTCTGGGCCGAGGTGATGCGCTACGGCATGGAGATCGCCCAGACGCCGGGCGTCGCCCATCCCGACCGCGTGCTGTGGATGTCCGAGGGCAAGGTGCTGGAGATCCCGGTGATGGAGAACTGGGCCCTGCTCGAGGACGCCCTGAAGCGCTTTCATGCGGACGCGGGCACGGTCTTCGAGCGACCGTTCATGCCGGGCCTGTCGGCCGTCGGGCGCAAGCTCGATCATCTGTCGATCGCCGACCGCATGGCGGCCATCGAGATGAGCCCGGCGCAGCGTGACCTGATGAACGCGATGATGGCCACCAACTGCCACGGCCCGACCGCGACCGGCGCCTACACCGAGATGTTGCGCTGGTGGTCGCTGGTCGATGGCGATGCGGCGCGGCTGCTCTACAGCTGCGCGCGCTACAAGCTGAAGGACGGCACCGCGGCGCTGATCGAGCGAATGGCGCAGGACGGCGGCTTCGACGTGCGCCTGTCGACCGCGGTGGCGGAGTTGCGTCAGGACGCCGCGGGCGTGAGCCTGGTGACCGAGGCGGACGAGCGCATCTCCGCCCGTTTCGCCGTCGTCGCGGTGCCGGTGAACACGGTCGGCCAGATCGAGTTCTCGCCGCCGCTGCGGCCCGGCAAGACCGCGATGGCGAAGGAGCACCATGCGGGCAAGGGGCACAAGCTCTATCTGAAGGTGAAGGGCCGGCTGGAGACGCTGATCTTCTTCGCGCCCGAGACCGAGCTGTTCACGATGGTGTTCACCGACCAGCCGGGCGAGGACGGCGGCGTGCTGGTCGCCTTCGGTCCGCCAGTCGACGGCAGGGTCGATCTCAACGACCCGAAGGCGGTCGAGCCCTTCGTGCGCCGCTTCCTGCCCCACCTTGAGGTCGAACAGGTGCTCGGCTACGACTGGGGGCTGGATCCGTATTCGCGCGGCACCTGGTGCACGCTGCGTCCGGGGCAGTTCGGCAAGCACCTGGAGGACCTGCGTGCCCGCGAAGGCCGGGTGTTCTTCGCCGGGGCGGACATCGCCACCGGCTGGCGCGGCTTCATCGACGGCGCGATCGAGTCCGGCCTGCAGGTCGGACAGGCGGTCGCGGCCGAGCTGCGCGGTCGCGCGTGATGGGAGCCGGCATCATGAGCAGATCCGTCCCGCTGCGCGCCGTGGTCGCGATCCTCGGCGTGCTCGCCGTACCGGCACCGGCGCTTGCCGCCGACATCGGCGAGTCCGGCTTCGTCCAGTGCGCCGCCTGCCATCCCGCCGCTGCAGGGCAGCCCCACGGCGTGGGGCCCAACCTGCACGGTCGCTTCGGACGGGCGATCGCGGGCACCCCGGGTTTCGTTTTTTCCCGCGCACTCCGGAAGCGCGAGGGGGTGTGGACGGAGG
>JAKLLJ010000190.1 GCA_023150215.1 Thauera sp.
GTTGAGCAGGCGCGCCAGCGTCTGCGCGAGCAGGGTCTTGCCCGAGCCGGTGGGGCCGATGAGCAGGATGTTGCTCTTGGCGAGCTCGACGTCGTCCTGGCGCGCCTCGATGTGGCGCAGGCGCTTGTAGTGGTTGTACACCGCGACCGCAAGGCTGCGCTTGGCGTACGACTGCCCGATCACGTACTGGTCGAGGATGGCGCAGATCTCGTGCGGGGTCGGCAGCGAGCCCTTGATGCCCTCCGGGTCATCCGCAGCAACGACCTCATCGCGGATGATGTCGTTGCACAACTCGATGCATTCGTCGCAGATGAAGACCGAAGGGCCGGCGATCAGCTTGCGCACCTCGTGCTGGCTCTTGCCGCAGAAGGAGCAGTACAGCAGCTTTTCGCCGCCAGCCTTCTTGTCCGTCATGTGGGGGTTCTCCTGAATCAGGTGTCGTCGCGGCTGGTCAGCACCTTGTCGACCAGGCCGTACTCCACCGCGGCCGCGGCGGACATGAAGTTGTCGCGGTCGGTGTCCTTCTCGATGCGCTCGAGCGGCTGGCCGGTGTGCTTGGACAGCATGTCGTTGAGGCGCGAGCGCAGGTAAAGGATTTCGCGGGCGTGGATCTCGATGTCGGAGGCCTGGCCCTGGAAGCCACCGAGCGGCTGGTGGATCATGACGCGGGAGTTGGGCAGGATGAAGCGCTTGCCCTTCTCGCCCGCGGTCAGCAGGAAGGCGCCCATGCTCGCCGCCTGGCCGATGCACAGCGTGCTGACGTTCGGCTTGATGAACTGCATGGTGTCGTAGATCGCCATGCCGGCGGTCACCGACCCGCCGGGCGAGTTGATGTAGAAGTAGATGTCCTTGTCCGGGTTCTCGGACTCGAGGAACAGCAACTGGGCGACGATCAGGTTGGCGGTGACGTCGTTGACCGGGCCGACCAGGAACACCACCCGCTCCTTCAGGAGGCGCGAATAGATGTCGTAGGCGCGCTCGCCGCGACCGCTCTGTTCGACCACCATCGGGACCAGGCCGAGACCGACCGGGTTCCAGTCGCTGTTGTGCTGGGGTGTTCCTTGCATCATTGGTCAGACCCTCTGCGGTATCAGGCCGCGTTGTTGCCCATCAGTTCGTCGAACGCCACGTCCTTGTTGGTCGTGGCGGCCTTGGCGCTGACCCATGCGACGACGTTGTCTTCGATCACCACGGCTTCGGCTTGGGCCAGTCGTTCCGGTTGAGCGTAATACCAGCGCACGAGTTCCGAAGGATCCTCGTAACTTTGTGCCATTTCTTCGACCAGCGCACGGATCTGCTCGGGTTTGGCGTGCAGTTCGTTGGCCTTGACCAGTTCCGCCATGATTAGTCCCAGCTTGACCCGGCGCTCGGCCTGCTCGGTGAACCACGACGGGTCGACCGGGATGTCCTTGGTCTTGAGGCCGCGCATCTCGAGGTCGCGGCGGGCGTTGTCGGCGAGCTGGCTCGACTCGGCCTGGACCAGCGCCTTGGGCACCTCGATCGGGGTGACCTCGATCAGTGCGCTCATGACCTGGTCCTTGACGCGGGCCTGGATACGACGCTTGACCTCGCGCTCGAGATTGCCCTTGACCTCTTCGCGCAGCTTGGCCACGTCACCGTCGGCCACGCCGAGCGACTTGGCGAAGTCGGTATCGACCGCAGGCAGCACGGGCGCTTCGACCGCCTTGACGGTGATCTCGAACTGCACCGCCTGGCCGGCCAGGTGCGGTGCGTGATAATCGTCGGGGAAGCGCATGTCGAAGGTCTTGCTCTCGCCGACCTTGAGGCCGACCACGGCGTCCTCGAAGTCCTTGAGCATGGAGCCGGCACCGACCACGAAGGGGAAGTCCTGTGCCTGGCCACCGTCGAACACCTCGCCATCCTTGCGGCCGGTGAAATCGATGACGACGCGGTCACCCTCGCCCGCGGCACGGTCGGCCACCGAGAAGCTGGTGCGCTGCTTGCGCAGCACTTCGATGGTCTTGTCGACTTCGGCGTCACCCACGGTCAGCGCCGGGCGCTCGATGGTGGCGACCGCCAGGTCGCCGACCACGATTTCGGGATAGACCTCGAAAACGGCAGAGAACTCGAGCGTGCCTTCGGCTGCGCCATCCTTGGGCTCGATGCTCGGATAACCCGCCACGCGCAGGTTCTCGGCGCGAACCTTGTCGCCGAAGGCCTTCTCCACCGCAGCACCGACCGCCTCGCCGCGCGCCTGCCCGCCGTGGGTCTGGGCGACGATCTTCATCGGCACCTTGCCCGGGCGGAAACCGGGCATCTTCACCGTGCGCGCCATGCGCTTGAGGCGGGCATCCACCTCTTTCTCGATGTCCGCCAGCGAGACGGAGATGTCGATACGGCGCTCGAGCGCGCTCGGGGTTACCTGGTTCTGCTCCATTGAGTCGATCCTGAGAAGTCTGAAAAACGCTCCCGCCGGGCGCTTGCGGCACACTCGCGGGGACCGGAGGCGCACTTTGCCAGCGTGAGCACATTGAACTGAGTCGGGCATTCTAGCACAGGCGTCGCGCTTGTCCCGTGCCCGGGAAAGGCCCTGTAGCGGGTCGTGACACAGTCCACGCCCGCTCACGAAAAAAGCGCCGCAAGGGGTGGAACTCCCACCCATCATGGGGTTCTCATGTACAGACCCGGTACCCCGTCACGGCGAGCCGGGCACCGCCGAGCAGGCGGATGACGCGATCCTGCTTCACCTTGCGGCAGCCCCTTTCGCGCCGCATTGCGCCCGACGAGGAGACGACCATGTCCATCTTCAACGCCTACCAGGCACGCTTCGAAGCGGCCCGCGAGGAAGAGATGTCCCTGCAGGACTATCTCGAACTCTGCCGCACCGACCGCATGGCCTACGCCACCGCCGCCGAGCGCATGCTCGCGGCCATCGGCGAACCCGAACTGGTCGACACCCGGCTCGATCCTCGCCTGTCGCGGATCTTCTCCAACAAGATCCTCAAGCTCTATCCGGCCTTCCGCGACTTCTACGGCATGGAAGAGGTCATCGAGAACATCGTGTCCTACTTCCGCCACGCCGCCCAGGGCCTGGAAGAGAAGAAGCAGATCCTCTACCTGCTCGGGCCGGTGGGCGGGGGCAAGTCCTCGCTCGCCGAAAAGCTCAAGAGCCTGATCGAGCGCATCCCCTTCTACGCGATCAAGGGCTCGCCGGTGAACGAATCCCCGCTCGGCCTCTTCAACGCCGCCGAGGATGCGCACATCCTCGAGGACGACTTCGGCATCCCGCGCCGCTACCTCGGCGGCATCATGAGCCCGTGGGCGGTCAAGCGCCTGCACGAGTACGGCGGCGACATCACGCGCTTCCGCGTGGTCAAGCTCGGTCCATCGGTGCTGCGCCAGACCGCCGTTGCCAAGACCGAGCCGGGGGACGAGAACAACCAGGACATCTCCTCCCTGGTCGGCAAGATCGACATCCGCAAGCTCGAGCACTATTCGCAGGACGACCCCGACGCCTACAGCTACTCCGGCGGCCTGTGCCTGGCCAACCGCGGCCTGCTCGAGTTCGTCGAGATGTTCAAGGCGCCGATCAAGGTCCTGCACCCCTTGCTCACCGCGACCCAGGAAGGCAACTACAAGGGCACTGAAGGCTTCGGCGCGATTCCTTTCGACGGCATCGTGATGGCGCACTCGAACGAGTCCGAGTGGGTCGCCTTCAAGAACAACAAAAATAACGAGGCCTTTCTCGACCGCATCTACACGGTCAAGGTGCCCTACTGCCTGCGTGTCTCCGACGAAATCCGTATCTACGAGAAGCTGCTCGTGCATAGCTCGCTCGCCGAGTCGCCGTGCGCGCCCGACACGCTGAAGATGATGGCGCAGTTCGCGGTGCTGTCGCGGCTCAAGGAGCCGGAGAACTCGAGCATCTTCTCCAAGATGCGCGTCTATGACGGCGAGAACCTCAAGGACACCGACCCAAAGGCCAAGAGTTATCAGGAGTATCGCGACTACGCTGGCGTCGATGAGGGCATGACCGGCTTGTCCACACGCTTCGCCTTCAAGGCATTGTCCAAGGTGTTCAACTTCGACCACCGCGAGGTTGCCGCCAATCCGGTGCACCTGATGTACGTGCTCGAGCAGCAGATCGAGGCCGAGCAGTTCCCGCCCGAAGCCGAGGCGCGTTATCTTGGCTACATCAAGGAATACCTCGCCCCGCGCTACGCCGAGTTCATCGGCAAGGAGATCCAGACCGCCTATCTCGAGAGCTATTCCGAGTACGGGCAGAACATCTTCGACCGCTACGTGATCTACGCCGACTTCTGGATCCAGGACCAGGAATTCCGCGATCCCAACACCGGCGAGATCCTCGATCGCGCGGCGCTCAATGAGGAACTCGAGAAGATCGAGAAGCCCGCCGGCATCAGCAACCCGAAGGACTTCCGCAACGAAGTGGTGAATTTCGTGCTGCGCGCCCGCGCCAAGCACGAGGGTCGCAACCCGAGCTGGACCTCCTATGAGAAGCTGCGCGCGGTGATCGAGAAGAAGATGTTCTCCAACACCGAAGACCTGCTGCCGGTTATCAGCTTCAACGCCAAGGCCAGCGCCGACGAGCAGAAGAAGCACCAGGACTTCGTCGACCGCATGATCGACAAGGGCTACACCGAGCGTCAGGTGCGCCTGCTGTGCGAGTGGTACCTGCGCGTGCGCAAGGCATCCTGATTCGCGAGCCGCCATCCGGCCGCGCGCGGGGCATGCCGCCTTGCGCGCGGCGCGGCGGAGACCGGGAGGAGACATGGTCCGCATCATCGATCGGCGCTTCGACAGCAAGAACAAGAGCGCAGTCAACCGCCAGCGCTTCATGCGCCGCTTCAAGCAGCAGATCCGCAAGGCGGTGTCCGAGGCGATCCACGGCCGTTCGATCCGCGACCTCGACAATGGCGAGCAGATCTCCATCCCCGCGCGCGACCTCTCCGAGCCCTCGCTGCAGCATGGCAAGGGTGGGGTGTGGGAGCAGGTCTTCCCCGGCAACGACCAGTTCGGCACCGGTGATCGCATCAAGCGCCCGCTAGGCGGTGGTGGGGACGGCAGCGGCAAGGGCAAGGCGGGCAACGAGGGCGAGCACGAGGACGACTTCGCCTTCCAGCTCTCGCGCGAGGAATTTCTCGACCTGTTCTTCGAGGACCTCGAGCTTCCCCGCCTGATTCGCACCCAGCTCGCCCGCGTCACCGACTACAAGACTCAGCGTGCCGGCTTCAAGTCGGATGGCACGCCAGCCAACATCAGCATCATCCGTTCGATGCGCGGTGCGCTCGGGCGCAGGCTGGCGCTGGGCTCGCCGTATTCCGCGCGCATCCGCGAGCTTCAGCAGGCGCTCGACGAGGCGCTCGCAAACGCGGGTGAGAACAGCGCGGAGCACGAGGAGTGGGTGCGAGGCTTGCGCGAGGAACTCGCCCTGTTGCGCGCGAAGGTCGAGCGCATCCCCTTCATCGACAGCTTCGACCTGCGCTACAACAACCGCATCAAGGTGCCGCGCCCGACCACGCAGGCGGTGATGTTCTGCGTGATGGACGTCTCCGGCTCGATGGACGAGGAGCGCAAGTCCATGGCCAAGCGCTTCTTCATGCTGCTGTACCTGTTCCTGACACGCAGCTACGAGCACATCGAGGTCGTCTTCATCCGCCACCACACCGTGGCGAAGGAGGTCGACGAGGACGAGTTCTTCCATTCGCGCGAGTCCGGCGGCACCGTGGTGTCGAGCGCACTGGTGCTGATGCGCGACATCCTGCACGAACGCTATGGCAACGGGCAGTGGAACGTCTATGGCGCGCAGGCCTCCGACGGCGACAACTGGGACAACGATTCGCCGGTGTGCGGCAAGCTCCTCGGCAACGAGATCCTGCCTTGGTGCCAGTACTTCGCCTACGTCGAGATCACCGCCAGCGAGCCGCAGAACCTGTGGCGGGAGTACACCAAGCTCGAAGCCGCGCACGACAATTTTGCGCTGCAGCGCATCGAATCGCCCGCCGACATCTACCCGGTGTTCCGCGAACTGTTCAAGAAGACGATCGCATGACGACCACGCCCGCCCGCACCCGCCGTCGCGCCGGCAAGCCCCCCCTGCCCGCCGGGTCCGAATGGACCGCCGAGGCGATCGAGCGCTACAACGAAGAGATCGCCCGCGTCGCCGCGCTTTACAGGCTCGACCTCTACCCGGTACAGATCGAGATCATCACCGCCGAGCAGATGATGGACGCCTATGCCTCGGTGGGCATGCCGGTCAACTACCACCACTGGTCCTTCGGCAAGCACTTCCTCGCCACCGAGAAGGGGTACAAGCGCGGGCAGATGGGCCTGGCCTACGAGATCGTGATCAACTCCAACCCCTGCATCGCCTACCTGATGGAGGAGAACACGCTCACCATGCAGGGCCTGGTGATCGCCCACGCCGCCTACGGCCACAACAGCTTCTTCAAGGGCAACTACCTGTTCCGCACCTGGACCAACGCCGACGCCATCATCGACTACCTGCTGTTCGCGCGGAACTACATCACCCAGTGCGAGGAGCGCCACGGCGAGGAAGCCGTCGAGCTGCTGCTCGACTCCTGCCACGCCTTGATGAACCTCGGCG
>JAKLLJ010000191.1 GCA_023150215.1 Thauera sp.
ACGCAAGCCTGCGCGCCGCCCGCCTGCGATCCGTGTTCAGCGCACGATCTGGCTCAGTTCGCCGGCCTTGTAGCGCGCGGCGATCTTGTCGAGTGAGATGGGCTTGACCTTCGCGGCCATGCCGGCGCTACCGAAGGCTTCGAAGCGCGCCTTGCACACCCGCTTGGCGGCCTCGCGTGCGGGCTTGTTGTATTCGCGCGGGTCGAATTTCGACGGGTTTTCGAACATGAACTTGCGGATCGCGCCGGTCATGGCGAGGCGGATGTCGGTGTCGATGTTGATCTTGCGCACGCCGTACTTGATGCCCTGGACGATCTCCTCGACCGGCACGCCGTAGGTCTCCTTCATGTCGCCGCCGTACTGGCGGATTATCGCGAGCAGTTCCTGCGGCACCGAGCTGGAGCCGTGCATCACCAGGTGGGTGTTGGGGATGCGGGCGTGGATTGCCTTGATGCGCTCGATCGCAAGGATGTCGCCGGTGGGCTTGCGGGTGAACTTGTAGGCGCCGTGGCTGGTGCCGATCGCGATCGCGAGCGCGTCGCAGTCGGTCTGCTTGACGAAGTCGGCGGCCTGGTCGGGGTCGGTGAGCATCTGGCTGTGGTCGAGCGTGCCTTCGGCGCCGACGCCGTCTTCCTCGCCGGCCTGGCCGGTCTCGAGCGAGCCGAGGCAGCCGAGCTCGGCCTCGACGCTGACACCGATCGCATGCGAGAACTTCACCACCTCGCGGGTGACGGCGACGTTGTACTCGTAGGAGGAGGGCGTCTTGCCGTCCTCGAGCAGCGAGCCGTCCATCATCACGCTCGAGAAGCCCGAGCGGATCGCGCCCATGCAGATCGCCGGCGACTGGCCGTGGTCCTGGTGCATGACCACCGGGATGTGCGGATAGGCTTCGATGGCGGCGTCGATGAGATGGCGCAGAAAGGCTTCGCCAGCGTATTTGCGCGCGCCGGCCGAGGCCTGCATGATCACCGGGCTGTCGCAGTCGGCAGCCGCTTCCATGATGGCCTGGACCTGCTCGAGGTTGTTCACGTTGAAGGCGGGCAGGCCATAGCTGTGTTCGGCCGCGTGGTCGAGCAGCTGGCGCATGGAAACGAGGGGCATGGGAGGTCTCCGCAAAAGGCTGCCGCAGCGGCAGCCGGACGATCGAAAAACGCTATTTTAGCCTGTGTCCGCGCGTGCCTGCGGCACCGCGCGGTCCAATTCAAACCGGGTCGTCGAGGGTGCCGGGCTTGTGGTGTTCGCCGACGCGCACGATCTTGAGCGTGTTGGTGCCGCCGGTGCTGCCGATCGGCTCGCCGATGGTGAGCACGATCAGGTCACCGTAGTCGACCACCCCTTGCTCGAGCAGCACCTGCTCGGCCTCCCACAGCAGCACGTCGCGGTCCTGGTGGGTCTGGCTCATCAGCAGCGGATGGACCTCGCGGTAGAGCGTCATCTGGTTGCGCGCCGAGACCTCGGGGGTGAGCGCGTAGATCGGCACGCCGGCGATCAGGCGGCTCATCCACAGCGCGGTCGAGCCGGTCTGGGTGAGCGAGGCGATCGCCTTGACCTTGAGATGGTAGGCGGTCCAGATTGCCGCCATCGCGATCGACTGGTCGATGCGGGTGAACACGCGGTCGAGCATCTCGCGGTCGAGCCCGGTGTCGTAGGACTTCTCCGCCTCCAGGCAGACCCGGCTCATGGCCTCGACCACCTCCACCGGGTACTTGCCGGCGGCGGTCTCGGCCGACAGCATCACCGCGTCGGTGCCGTCGAGCACCGCGTTGGCCACGTCGGAGACTTCGGCGCGGGTAGGCACCGGGCTGGAGATCATCGACTCCATCATCTGCGTGGCGGTGATGGTGAGCTTGTTGCGGTCGCGTGCGGCGCGGATCATCTTCTTCTGCAGCGCCGGCACCGCGGCGTCGCCGACCTCGACCGCGAGGTCGCCGCGCGCCACCATGATCCCGTCCGAGGCGTCGAGGATCTCGTTGAGGTTGGCGACCGCCTCGGTGCGCTCGATCTTGGCGATCAAGAGCGCCGCGCTGCCCGCGGCGCGCAGCAGCTGGCGCGCCATGTACATGTCCGCCGCGCTCTTGGGGAAGGACACGGCGACGAAGTCCACCCCGATCAATGCCGCGGTGCGGATGTCGTCCATGTCCTTGGCGGTGAGCGCCGGCGCGGTCAGCCCGCCGCCCTGGCGGTTGATGCCCTTGTTGTTCGACAGCTCGCCGCCCACCTTCACGATGGTGTGGATCTCGTGGCCGAGCACGCGCTGCACGGTGAGCTTGAGGCGGCCGTCGTCGAGAAGCAGCACGTCACCGGGCTTCACGTCCTTGGGCAGGTCCTTGTAGTCGAGGCCGGCGCGCTGCTTGTCGCCGAGTTCGCAGCGTGCGTCGAGGACGAAGGGCGCGTCGCGGGTCAGGGTCACGCGGCCGCCCTCGAACTTGCCGACGCGGATCTTGGGACCCTGCAGGTCGGCGAGGATGCCGACCGGCCGGCCCGCACGCGCTGCGGCGTCGCGGATGGCGTCGGCGCGGGCGACGTGGTCTTCCGGTTTGCCGTGCGAGAAGTTCATCCGCACCACATCCAGCCCGGCGTGCACCATGCGCTCGAGCGTGTGCAGGTCGGACGACGCGGGGCCGAGGGTGGCGACGATCTTGGTGTGGCGGGACATCCGGGTACTCCGTGAAAGGGCTCGCGGCATTCTAGCAGCGCCGCGGGCCCATGCCCTGCGGTCGAGAGCGGCCTTGCATCTCGGATGCCGGCGGATATATTCAGCCGGTCGCCCTCGGCGCGCGCCAGCTCCTCGCGCCCACGGTGCGGGACATCGTCCACCCTTCGGCCAGCGCCCATGTGATTATCGGTCGCGAGATGTACGCCGTCGTGCCCGAGCCAGCGTCGTCGATGCTCCTGCTCGCTGCGGTGCTGGCCCTGCTGGTGTCGCCCGGGGGGTCCTTTTTTCCGCATGGATGTTGTGCTGCAGCAACGGCGGGCCTGACGGCGCGCGCGGAGGGGGAGGCCGCGAGCGCTTGCCACCGCAGGCAAGCACGCTTCGCGTCGATAGCGGGCATCGCGCGTGCGCTCGACTTGGGCAAGGTTGATGGTGCACTGCCGCATGTGGCGTTATATAGTGCGCTGCCCGCCCCAGCGAAACGCCACTTCATGACGCTCCCGCGACATTGCGCAGCTTCGGCCGCGTCGGCCTGGCCGGCCCGCCTCGATCTGCTGCAGAGCCTCTCCGGGCTCGCCCTCGCTCTTTTCATGTGGCTGCACATGGCCTTCGTGTCGTCCATCCTCATCAGCGAGGATGTGGCGTGGGCCGTGGCGCGCTCCTTCGAAGGCCACTTCTTCCTGTCGCGGCCGCAGGCCTGGCTGGTGTCGGCCTTCGTCGCGGCGATGACGGTGCTGTTCGCGGTTCATGCCTTGCTGGCGCTGCGCAAGTTTCCTGCCGACTGGCGCCAGTACCGGATCGCCGCGAGCCACGGCAGCCGCCTGCGCCATCCCGATACCGTGCTGTGGTTCGTGCAGGTGGCAACCGGTTTCGCGATGTTCTTCCTCGCCCCGGTGCACCTCTACACCATGCTGGTTCATCCCGATCTGATCGGCCCCTACGAATCGGCCGACCGGGTGTGGACCGGCGGGTTCTGGCCGCTCTATCTCGCGCTGCTGTTCGTGGTCGAGGTGCATGGCAGCGTCGGCCTGTATCGATTGGCGGTGAAGTGGGGCTGGTTCATGGGGCGCGACCCGCGCGCCGGCCGCCGCCGACTGCGGCGCGCGATGTGGGCGCTGATCGTGTTCCTGCTCGCGCTCGGCCTGACCACGTTGGCGGCGGACATCCGCCTCGGCATCGAGCACGCGCCGCGCGCCGGTGAGCGCTATGTGCCGAGTTGGGAGCGCGCGGGCGCAGCCGGTGAGGATGTGGAGAAGCAGCAATGAGGATCGAATACACCGACGTGCTGGTGGTCGGCGGCGGACTGGCCGGCCTGCGCACTGCGGTCGGCGTGGCGCGACGCGGGCTGCGGGTCGAGGTGCTGTCGCTGGTGCCGGCCAAGCGCTCGCACTCGGTGGCGGCGCAGGGCGGCATGCAGGCCAGCCTCGGCAACGCCATCAAGGGCTGTGGCGACAATGAGGACGTGCATTTCGAGGACACCGTGCGCGGCTCGGACTGGGGCTGCGACCAGCTCGTCGCGCGCATGTTCGCCCACATGGCGCCCAAGGCGGTGCGCGAGCTCGCGGCCTGGGGCGTGCCCTGGAACCGCGTGCAGCGCGGCGCCCACGAGGTGGTCATCAACGGCGAGCGCGTCACGCTGACGGAGCGCGACGAGGCCCACGGCCTCATCACCGCGCGCGACTTCGGCGGCACGCGCAAGTGGCGCACCTGCTACACCGCCGACGGCACCGGCCACACCATGCTCTACGCGCTCGGCGACCGCGCGGTGGCCGAGGGCATCCCGGTGCGCAACCGCAGCGAGGCGGTGGCGCTGATCCACGACGGCGGACGCTGCCAGGGCGCGGTGGTGCGCGACCTGGAGACGGGCGAGCTGTACGCCATCCTGGCCGCGGCCACGGTGATCGCCACCGGCGGCTTCGGCCGCATCTGGGGCATCTCCACCAATGCGATCATCAACGAGGGCATGGGGGCGGCGATCGCGCTCGAGACCGGGGTGGCGCGTCTGGCGAACATGGAGGCGGTGCAGTTCCACCCCACCGCGATCGTGCCCGCCGGCATCCTCGTCACCGAGGGCTGCCGCGGCGACGGCGGCGTGCTGCGCGACGTCGACGGCCACCGCTTCATGCCCGACTACGAGCCGGAGAAGGCGGAGCTGGCTTCGCGCGACGTGGTCTCGCGCCGCATGGCCGAGCACATGCGCCGCGGCAAGGGCGTCAAGTCGGCTGCCGGCGAGCACCTGTGGCTGGACATCGCGGTGCTAGGTGCCGCCCACATCGACCACAAGCTGCGCGAGGTGAAGGACATCTGCCGCCACTTCCTCGGCATCGACCCGGTGCGCGACTGGATCCCGGTGCGGCCGACGCAGCACTATTCGATGGGCGGTATCCGCACCGACCATCGTGGCGAGTCGCCCTGGCTGCGTGGGCTGTTCGCAGTCGGCGAGGCGGCGTGTTGGGACCTGCACGGCTTCAACCGCCTGGGCGGCAACTCGCTCGCCGAGACGGTGGTCGCCGGCATGCTGGTGGGCGAGCACGTCGCCGACTTCGTCGCCTCGCCGGCCGGGGCGCAGCCCTTGTCGCCCGCGCTGGCGCGCGAATTCATCGGTCGCGAGCGTGCCGCGCTGCAGGCGCTCGTCGCGCGTCCGGCACCGGGGGCGGGTGCCGACACCGTCGCGTCGTTGCGGCGCGAGATGGAGGCGACGATGACCGAACACGTCGGTCTGTTCCGCAACGAGGCGGGGCTGCGCACTGCACTCGGCACGCTGGCCGATTTGCATGCGCGCGCGCAGCGGGTCGGCATCGCCAGCCGCCACCTCGACGCCAATCCGGAGCTGGTCGCTGCCTACCGCCTGCCGCGCATGCTCGCGCTTGCGCTGTGCGCCGCGCAGGGTGCGCTCGAACGTCGCGAGAGCCGTGGCGCGCACGCGCGCGAAGACTACCCGGCGCGCAACGATCGCGACTGGCTGCGCCGCACGCTCGCCTGGTGGCCGGCGGGGGCCGCCGCACCGGTGCTGGAATATGAGTCGATCACGGTCGAACACATGGAGCTGGCGCCCGGATTCCGCGGCTACGGCACGCGCAACATCGTCGATCATCCTGCCACCGCGCTGCGCGAGGCCGAGATCGCATCCGTCCGTGTCCGCCTCGACGGCGCCGGGCGCGCGTCGGTGCAGGCCGCGTTGCTGGATTTTCGTGCGTGCCTGCCCGAACGCTATCGCGGCGACAACGAACGTCTTGCCGACAGCGAAGAAGGAGCGCCGCGATGAGCCGCCGCCTGAAGATCTCGATCTTCCGCCACAACCCGCGTGACCCGCAGAGCGTGCCGCGCACGGTCGACTACGAACTCGACGAGCAGCCGGGGATGACGCTCTTCATCGCGCTCAACGCGATTCGTGACCGCCAGGCGCCCGACCTCAACTTCGACTTTGTGTGCCGTGCAGGGGTGTGCGGTGCGTGCGCGATGGTGATCGACGGCCGTCCGGGGCTGGCCTGCCGCACGCTGACGAGCACGCTGCCGGCGGCGTTCAGCCTGTACCCACTGCCGGTTTTCCGTCTTGTGGCCGACCTGTCGGTGGATGTCGGGAGCTGGATGCGCGAGCTCGCCGAGCGCCTGCAGACCTGGGTGCATCTGGATGGCGAACCCGACGTCGATCGCCTGGAAGCGCGCATGGAACCGGCACTCGCCGAGGAGATCTACGAGCTCGACCGCTGCATCGAGTGCGGTTGCTGCATTGCCGCCTGCGCCACGGCGCAGATGCGCGAAGGCTTCGTCGGTGCGGTCGGGCTCAACAAGATCGCGCGCTTCCGCCTCGATCCGGCGGATACGCGCGACGATGCGGATTTCTACGAGCTGATCGGCAACGACGAGGGGATTTTCGGCTGCATGAGCCTGCTCGCCTGTGACGACCCGTGCCCGAAGGAACTGCCGCTGCAGACC
>JAKLLJ010000192.1 GCA_023150215.1 Thauera sp.
GCATCGGCCGCGACGTCGGTAACGACCAAGACCTTGAGGGTCTCGAGGTTCATCGGTTCCGGCTCTGTCGGTGGGATCCGTATTCTAGCGGCTACCCAGGCCGGGGGGTATCACCACGCGCAGGCGGAACTCCTGCGGCCTGTGTGCCTTGCATCGCGGTGAGCGTGGCTGCCAGGGCCGCCTCGAGCAGCCCGCCCTGGCGCTGCACTTGGTCGCCATCGTCGTCGCGACCGGCCTGTTCGAGCGCGGCGCAGATTTCGCCGAGCTGCATGGCGCCGACCGAGCGCGAGGAGGACTTCGGGCGGTGGGCGAGCTCGCCGGCCCGGCGCCAGTCGCCGTCCTCGCACGCCTTGCGGATGCTGCGCACGGTGTCGCATGCGGAGAGCCGGTATTCGCCGAGAAACTCCGCGATCAGCGCCGCATCGTTGCCGATCAGTCCCGGCAAGGCCTGCGGATCGAACACCGCAGGAGGCGCCGCCGGGGCTGCCGGCGCGGTGCCGGCGGGAGTCCGCTGCTCGGTGTCCGGTTGCAGCCAGCGCGCGAGCACCTCCTGCAGCGCCGCAACCTGTACCGGCTTGAGGATGAAGTCGTCCATGCCGGCGTCGATGCAGCGCTCCTTCTCTCCGCGCAGGGCGTTTGCGGTGACCGCCACGATCGGCGTACGCCGGCCCGGCGCTTCCTCGCTGCGGATCCTCGCCGTGAGTTCGTAGCCGTCCATCCCGGGCATGTGGAGATCGGTCAGCAGCAGGCTGTGATGGCCCTGTCGCCAGCGCTCGAGTGCCGCGAAGCCGTCCTCGGCCGTATCGCATTGCAGCCCGAGGAGGGCGAGCTGTTGTGCGATGACTCGACGATTGATGTGGTTGTCCTCGGCGACGAGGATGCGGTGATCGACCGGGTGCGCGCCAGGTGGCGCGGGCGGCACCGCCGGGGGCGAGCCTCCCGCGACGCGCCCGTGCGGGCGGGCGAGCTCGCCCTGCGCGGCCGTTCCGGTGGTCGCGGTGAGCGGCAGGGTGACGGTGAAGCGGCTGCCTCGTCCGGGAAGGCTGCGGACCGCGATTCCGCCCTTGAGCATGCGCACCAGGCGCGTGCAGATCGAGAGTCCGAGACCAGTGCCGCCGAAGCGGCGGGTGGTAGTGGATTCGGCTTGGGAGAAGGGCTGGAAGATCTTCTCGATCGCTTCGGGGGCGATGCCGATGCCGTTGTCGGTCACCATGAAGCGGATCTGTCCGGCGCCGGCGTTCTTGACGCGGATCTCGACACGGCCGGGTCGATCCAGTCCGGAGGAGAATTTCACCGCGTTACTGGTCAGGTTGCCCAGGATCTGTTGCAGGCGCAGTGCATCCGAATGCACGACTGCGGGCACGTCGGGGTCGATGCATGTGCTCAACCGGACCGCCTTGCGATCCGCGACCGTCTGCATGATGCTGACCACGCGTGCGAGCAGGTCGGGAATCGATGTCGGGCCGATGTCGAGCTCGAGACTGCCCGCTTCGATCTTGGAGAAATCGAGGATGTCGTCGATCACCCGCAGCAGGGTTTCGGAGGATTCGCGCATGATGCCGACCATCTCGATCTGTTCCGCTGCAAGCGGCGAGCGGCTCAGCACGTCGAGCATTCCGATCACACCGTTCATCGGCGTGCGGATCTCGTGGCTCATCGTGGTGAGGAAATCGCTCTTGGCGCGACTGGCGATGTTCGCTGCATCGAGCGCCTGCTGCAGCGCTTCGGTCCGGCTGGCCACCAGGCCTTCGAGGTGCTCGCGGTAGCGCTGGAGTTCGTCTTCCATGCGCCGCTGCGCGGTGATGTCCTGCTTCAGCGCGACGTAATGCGTGGTGACGTGGTGCTCATCCTGGATCGGCGTGATCGTGACATGCTCGAGATATTCGCTGCCGTCCTTGCGGCGGTTGAGGAATTCTCCCCGCCAGGAACGTCCGTGGGTGATCGTTTCCCACAGCTCGCGATAGGCGTCCGGCGAGGTGCGCCCGGATTGCAGCACGCGGGGGTTCTTGCCGAGGGCTTCTTCGCGTGTGTACCCGGTCTTGTCGACGAAGGCCTTGTTGACGTACTCGATCTCGGCCCGCGCGTTGGTGATGACGATGCTCTCCGGGCTTTCCTCGACGGCGCGCGACAGCTTGCGCAGATTTTCCTCGGCCGCCTTGCGGGCGCTGATGTCGAGCGCGAACACGAAGCGTGCGATGGTCTTGCCGCTGTCGTCCTGCAGCGCGGTGATGCCGATCACCAGCGGCAGCCGGCTGCCGTCCTTGCGCCGATGCACCGATTCGAAGCTGGTGTTGCCCACGCGATCGGCCTCGGCGAGGCGGGCGTGCAGGTGTTCGTGCTCCTCCTCGGCGTAGAGATCGGCGATGTTCATGCCGCGCAGTTCGTCGATCGAGTAGCCATGCTGGCCCGCATAGGTGGCATTGACGTCGATGATCGTGTTGTCGGACACGTCGTGCATCGCGATGCCGAGGTTCGACAGGCGGAAGAAACGCTCCCAGCGTCGCGATACCGCTTCGGCCTGCTTGCGCTCGGTGACGTCGTGCACGATCGAGAACACCAGGGAGCGGTTGCCATCTTCGGTCGGTCCGCTATGGACCTCGACGTCGCGGATGGAGCCGTCGGCGCGGCGATGGCGGAATTCGAAGTGCTTGCGCCTCGCCTCGTGAGAGGCCTTCAGTTCGACGAGCAGCGCCTGCGGGGACAGGGTATTGATGTCCCCGATGTGCATCGTCTTCAGCGTGTCCCTGGACCAGCCGTAGAACTCCTCGGCGGCGGGGTTGGCGTCGATGATGTGTCCGCTCTCGGGGTCGAGGATCAGCATCACCGCGTGGCTGTTGTGAAAGATTTGCGCGTAGCGGGCCTCGCTGAGGTCGCGTGCGCGCTCGGCCTCGAGCTGCCGGGTCAGATCCTTGGCGAAGGACAGCAGCGACACCAGCCGGCCATCCGCGTCCCGGTTTGCGCGGTTGTGCCATTCGCAGTGCAGCAGGCGGCCGTCGCGGGTGTAATGGCGGCCGACGACCGGTGGTGGCGGGGCACTGCAGGTGATTGCCCGGCCGATCGCGCGCTTGACCGTCCGCAAGTCGTCCGGATGGGAGAATCTCCATTCGTCGGGGCGCTTGCCGAGCACCTCCGCCGCAGACCAGCCGAATACCCGCTCCGCCTCCGGTGACCAGCGCAGGATGCGCATGTCGCGGCTCCACTCGATGATCGCGAATGGGCAGGCATCGATGAAAAAGTCGATGCCGGCGCGCAGGTCGGAAATGAGCGGGTCGTCTGCGGTGCGCGACGGGGGAGGCGTGCTCATCGTCTCGTGGCGCTCACTGAGCGGTGACAGCGCGTGACGTGGCGGCAAGCCGCGCCTCGAAGGTCGCCACCGGCTCGGGCCGTGCGAACAGGAAGCCCTGGAAGGCATCGCAGCCGTTGTTGAGCAGGCAGGCGTGCTGGCCGGCGGTCTCGACCCCTTCGGCGACGACGCGGATGTGCAGCGCTTCGGCCAGCGCCATGATGGTGCGCACGATCGCCAGGCTGTTGGCGTTGTCGGGCAGGTTGCGCACGAACGCGCGGTCGATCTTGAGCTCGTCGAGCGGCAGGCGCTGCAGGTAGCTCAGTGATGAATAGCCCGTGCCGAAATCGTCGATCGAGAAGCGGATGCCCATCTCGCGCAGGCGCGCCATGGCCTCGATCGCACGCTCGACGTCGGTCAGCAGCAGGGACTCGGTGAGCTCGAGCTTGAGCCGTTCTGCCGGGGCGCCGGTACGGGCGAGCAGGGCGATCACCTCTTCGACGAAGCCGGGCTGGTAGATCTGCGCGGCGCTGATGTTGACCGCGAGCACGAGGTCGCGCGCGCCGGGCAGCCCGCTCCAGCGCGCCAGTTCGCGACAGGCGAGCGCCATCGCCTCGCGGCCGAGGTCGGGCATCAGCCCGGCCCGCTCGGCGATCGGGATGAACACCCCGGGCGGGGTCATGCCGTGGCCCGCGCGCTCCCAGCGCAGCAGCGCCTCGGCGCCGATCAGGCGGCCGCAGGCATCGACCTGCGGCTGCAGGTGGATGGCGAATGCGCCGGCACCGAGCGCGCTGCGCAGTTCGGCCTCGAGCTGCAGGCGGGTGGCGAGCTCGGCACGCATCTGCGGGTCGAACACGCTGGCGGTGTTCTTGCCCGAGCGCTTGGCCTCGTACATCGACAGGTCGGCGCGCTGCATCAGTTCGTCGGCCGTGTGATCGTGGCCATTGAACAGCACCAGGCCGATGCTCGCGGTGCACACCCGGTCCAGGCCGGCGAGCCGGTAGGGGGTGCCGAGCCGTTCGAGGAGCTTGTCGGCGACATGGCACGCTGCAGCCAGCGCCTCGGCTTCGGCTTCGGCGAGGTGAGCGAGCAGGATCACGAACTCGTCGCCGCCGAAGCGGGCCACCGTGTCGGATTCGCGCACCGTGGCCTGCAGCCGCTGCCCGGTTTCGCGCAGCAGCTGGTCGCCGCTGTGGTGACCGAGCAGGTCGTTGATGTTCTTGAAGTCGTCGAGGTCGATGAACATCAGCGCGCCGTGCTCGCCGCTGCGCGCGTTGTCGACGATCGCGCGCTCGAGGCGCTCGGTCAGCAGGCGGCGGTTGGGCAGTTCGGTGAGCGGGTCGTAGTAGGCCAGCATGCGCACCTCGGCCTCGCTGGCGACGTTCTGGGTGATGTCCTGCACCAGCATCACCGCCGCCCGCCGTCCGTCGAACGGTGCGTCCATCGCCTGCACCCAGGCCTGGAAGTCGCGGTGGCCGGCCGGCGTGTCGAGCGCATAGCGCACCGAGCAGCGCTCACCGCTGGCGAGCGCTTCACCGAGCACCTGGTGCACCAGCTCGGCCTGGGGCGCCGGCAGGACCTCCTGCGCACGGCGCCCGACCAGCGCGCTCGGTGGTGCGGCGAGCAGTTCGTCCTGACGGGTGATCACCTCGACGAAGCGGCCGTCCTCGTCGACCACGAACAGCAGGTCGGGGACTGCTGCGGTGATCGCGCGCAGGCGTGCCTCGCTCGCCATCAGTGCGCGCTGGGTCGCGAGCCGCTCTTCCAGGTCGAGCAGCAGCAGGCCGAGCAGCGCGGTACCGACGCCCATGATCAGCAGGTAGGGCAGGCCGAGGGTGTCGAACATCCGGCTCAGGCTTTGCCCGGGCACCTGCGCGATCAGCAGCAGCGAGATGAAGTGGGTGAGGACTCCGAACGCGAACAGCGACAAGGGCGCGCGCCGCACCCAGCCGTGGGCGACGCCGCGGCGGTACGCGAGCCCGAGCAGCACGGCAGCCACGATCGTGACCAGGCCGATGGTGAGCCCGTTGCCGCCGAGCGCGAGCCGATAGGCGCCGGCGACGGTGGCGGCGATGGCGCCGGTTAGCGGGCCGCCGAACAGGGCGGCAAGGCTCAGCACCACCGAGCGCGGGTCGACGATCACGCCGGGGGCGAGCGCGATCGGCATCATCATGCCGGCGACGCAGGCCAGCCCGTAGATGAGCCCGGCGCCGAGCGTGGCGGCGACACTGCCCGGCTTGTGCAGCCGCGCATTGACGCCTTGCAGCAGGCACAGGGCGAGCAGCAGCGCGGTCGCTTGGAGGAGGTCGAGCATCATCGGCGTGTTGAGCACCCGCGCGCTTGCGGCGGACGTTGTCGCGGAATTGGGGATGCTAGCGCGCGCACGGTGCCGCGCGTGTCGACTTCATCACGGGCCACGGTCGGCGGCCGCGGCGCGCAAGTGAGCTCAGGCATCGGGTCGGTAGGGTTTGCCGAGCGCTACCGGCGCGTTGAGCCGGATCGTGTTGCGGTTGCGCGAGATCGCCACCAGCACCGCGATGGTCGCCCAATAGGGCAGCGAGGACAGCAGTTGCGAAGGGAAGTCGATTTGCAGGCCCGAGCCCTGGATGAAGAGCTGGGTGATCATGACGCCGCCGAAGAGGTAGGCGCCGATCATCACCCGCAGCGGCCGCCAGGTGGCGAACACGACCAGTGCGAGCGCGATCCAGCCGCGCCCGGCGACCATGCCCTCGGCCCACATCGGCGTGTAGAACACCGACAGGAAGGCGCCGCCGATGCCCGCCATGGCGCCACCGAACAGCACCGCCAGGTAGCGGATGCGGATCACCGGATAGCCGATCGCGTGCGCCGACGCGGGCGACTCGCCCACCGCGCGCAGCACCAGCCCGCCGCGGCTGCGGTGCAGGAACCACAGCAGCCCCCAGAACAGCGCCCAGGAGAAATACACCAGCGCCTGCTGGTTGTAGAGCGCCTCGCCGATCAGCGGCAGGTCGGCGATGAAAGGAATGCGGATCGGCGGCACCGCCTGCAGCGCCACCGCCTCGTAGGGCTTGCCGACGAAGGCTGCGAGGCCGACGCCGAAGATCGCCAGCGCCAGGCCCGAGGCCACCTGGTTGGCCATCAGGGTCAGCGTGAGCACGCCGAAGATCGCCGCCATCGCCATGCCCGCGCCCATGCCGGCAGCCACGCCCAGCCAGGGGTTGGCGCTATGGTGGGTGACCGCGAACGCGGCCACCGCGCCCATCGCCATCATGCCTTCGGCCCCCAGGTTGAGCACGCCGGCCTTC
>JAKLLJ010000193.1 GCA_023150215.1 Thauera sp.
TGCCCGAGGCGCGCATCGTGGTCGGCCACGGCCAGCTCCCCGAGCGCGAGCTCGAGCGCGTGATGCGCGACTTCACCCAGCAGCGCGCCAACCTGCTGCTGTGCACCACCATCATCGAGACCGGCATCAACATCCCCACCGCCAACACCATCCTCATCAACCGCGCCGACCGCTTCGGCCTGGCGCAGCTGCACCAGCTGCGCGGCCGGGTCGGGCGCAGCCACCACCAGGCCTACGCCTACCTGCTCACCATGCCCGGCGCCAAGCCGAGCGCGCAGGCGCAAAAGCGCCTCGAAGCCATTGCGATGATGGAAGACCTCGGCTCCGGCTTCTACCTGGCGATGCACGACCTCGAGATCCGCGGCGCCGGCGAGGTGCTGGGCGAGAACCAGTCGGGCGAGATCCAGCAGGTCGGCTTCAGCCTGTACACCGAGATGTTGAAGCGCGCGGTCAAGGACCTGCAGGCCGGCAAGGAGCCCGACCTCACCCAGCCGCTGGAGGTGGTGTCGGAGATCAACCTGCATACCCCGGCGCTCTTGCCCACCGACTACTGCCCTGACGTCCAGGAGCGCCTCACGCTCTACAAGCGCCTGGCCAACTGCGAGCGGGAAGAAGACCTGCGCGCGCTGCAGGAAGAACTCATCGACCGCTTCGGCGACGTGCCGCCGCAGACTGCCGCGCTGATCGAGACCCACCGCCTGCGCATGCTGGTGAAGGACTACGGCGTGCACAAGCTCGACGCCTCGGAGGCGCAGATCAGCGTGCACTTCGCCAAGGATGCGCCGATCGACCCGGTGAAGGTCATCTTCCTGATCCAGAAGGACCGTAGCACCAAGATGGCCGGCCCCGAGAAGCTGGTGCGCCGCGCCAGCCTGCCCAACCTCAAGGACCGGGTGAAGGCGGTGAAGGAGCTGCTCGACGCGGTGAAGGCATGACCCGCGCCTCGCCCGCTCAACGCCCCCGGTCTGCCCTGCGCTCTCCGCCGGGCCTGTTTACTCAATCGCCCGTTCCCGCCGTCGGGACTTCACGATGATCAAGGTTTACCGCAAACCCCCCCAGGCCTTTCCGACCGAGAGCGCCTTCTTTCGCTTGCCGGGTACCCTGCTGATGGTGCTCGACGAGGACTTCAACATCCAGATGATGAGCGAGGCGTGGGCCGACGTCCTGGGGTACGACCAGCCCTCGCTGCGCTGGCGGCCGTTCGTCGGCCTGATCCACCCGCATGATCGCCGCAGCGTCGTCGAGCGACTCCAGCGTATGGATGCGGCGTTGTCCACGTTTCGCTTCGCCTGTCGCTGCCAACATGCGGACGGCCATTACGTGGGGCTTGCGTGGAGCGCATCGCTCGACCCGGAGCATCACCTGTACTACGTTTCGGCGCACGAGACCGGCGTGCTCCTGCAGAGCGAGGCCGGCAGCCTGCCAGAAGTCCTGATCGACGGGCTCACTGGCTTGCCGAACCGTGGGCTCTTCGTCGACCGCATCGGCCACGCGCTGGAGCGTGCGAAGCGGGACAGCCAGCTGCGCTTTGCCGTGGTGCATTGCGGCGTCGATCGTTTCAGCGTCATCAACCACAGCCTGGGCAACCGCATCGGCGATTTGTTGCTGGTCGAGCTGGCGAACCTCTTCCGTCGCTCGACCAGACCGACCGACATGGTCGCTCGACTCGGTGGCGACGAGTTCGGCATCCTGCTCGAGGACATTCGTGACGAGACCTCGCCGATCCGTGTCATCAAGCGCCTCCAATCCCAGTGCAAGCTTCCCTTCCAGCTCCACGGGCACGAGGTGCTCGCGAGCCTTTCGGCCGGGATGACGTTGTCGGCACCCGATTACCAGGAGGCTGACGCCCTGCTGCGCGATGCGGGGATGGCCATCAGGCGAGCGAAGACGCAGGGCGGCGGCGCGCATGTGATCTTCGACCGCAAGCTGCACGAGGAGGCCTTTTCCCGGCTGGACCTGGAGCTCGATCTGCGACGCGCGCTGGAGCGCGAACAGATCGAGGTGTACTACCAGCCGATCATGCGGGTGCGCGATCGTCGACTCGTCGGTTTCGAAGCACTCGCGCGCTGGAATCATCCTGAACGCGGACTTGTCTCCCCGGCCCGGTTCATTCCGCTTGCCGAGGAAAGCGGCCTGATCGTGCCGATCGGACGCTGGATCCTCGAGCGTGCCTGCACCGACCTCAAGCGATGGCAGCTCGCTTACCCGCGTCGGCCCGCACTCACGGTCAGCGTCAACCTCTCGGCGCGACAGATCGCCTATCCCGACCTGCTCAAGGACATTCGCCTGAGCCTTCGCCGCAGCGGGCTCGCCGCCAGGCATCTGAAGCTGGAGATCACCGAGAGCGGCATGCTGGACGACGCCGAACGCGCGATCGAGCTCTTCGTCGCGCTCAAGCGTTCGCGCCTGAAGCTGCTCCTGGACGACTTCGGCACAGGCTATTCGTCGCTGTCCTACCTGCACCGCTTGCCGATCGATGCACTGAAGATCGATCGCTCCTTCATCGAACACATCGATGACCGGCCCACCGATCGCAGCTTCGTCGAGACCATCCTCACCCTGGCCCGCCAGCTCGGACTTGAGGTGATCTGCGAAGGGGTCGAGCGTCCGGAGCAGGAGAGCCTGTTGCGCGTGCTCGGCGCCAGTCACGTCCAGGGCTTCATGTACTCGCGCCCGGTCACGGCAACGCAAGCCGAGATGCTGATCCTGCAGGACCAGCACCGGCCGGGCAGCATCCTGTCGAACGCCGGCAAGGCGCCGGAAAGCGGCCACTGAACTGCCCATGCTAATCAACTGCACCGCCTACCAGCACGGTCGCAAGCTCGCCGACATCCCGGTCGCCGACATCAGCGACACCCTGCAGCAACCCGATACCTTCGTGTGGGTCGCGCTCAAGGACGCCACGAGCGAGGAACTCGCGGTGATGAAGGAGGAATTCGGCCTCCACGAGCTCGCCATCGAGGACGCCAACCACGGCCACCAGCGCCCCAAGGTCGAGGAGTACGACGACGAACTCTTCGCCGTGCTGCACCTGATCGAGGAGAAGGACGGCAAGCTCGAGGTCGGCGAGGTGCACGTCTTCGTCGGCATCAACTACATCCTGTCGGTGCGCAACAACAACACGCGCGACTTCCTCGGCGTGCGTGCGCGCTGCGAGCGTGAGCCGAAGATGCTCGCCAAGGGCGCCGGCTACGTGTTCTATGCGCTGATGGACGCGGTGGTCGATCGCTACTTTCCGCTCATCGAAAAGCTCGAGTCCGAGGTCGAGGCGCTCGAAGAGCGCATCTTCACCAAGGGCGCGGGCAGCGCCAACATCCGCCGCCTCTACCGCCTCAAGCGCAAGGTCACCGTGCTCAAGCACGCCGTGCTGCCGCTGATGGAAGCCGCCGGCAAGCTGCACAGCGGCCGGGTGCCCGAGGTCTGCGCCAAGAGCCGGCACTATTTTCGCGACGTCTACGACCACCTCGCGCGCATCAACGCCTCGCTCGACAGCATCCGCGAAACCATCGGCACCGCGATCCAGGTCAACATCTCGCTGGTCACCATCGACCAGACCGAGGTCAGCAAGCGCCTCGCGGCCTGGGCGGGCATCTTCGCCGTCGCCACCGCCTTCGCCGGCATCTGGGGCATGAACTTCGCCCACATGCCGGAGCTGGCGTGGAAGTACGGCTACCCGTTCGGGCTCGCCGTGATCGCGGGTGCGAGCACCTTCCTGTGGTGGCGCTTCCGCAAGGCGAAGTGGCTGTAGCGGACCACCCCGCGCGGCCGTTCGCGGCTGCCGCCGCTCCTACAGGAAGCGGTGCGAATCGGCTGTCGCGCGCGCCCAGCGCGCAACCGCATCGGTAGGAGCGCCGGCAGGCGCGAATCCGGCGGCTGCAATCCACAGGCCGCCATCGATTGCGGAACCGCCATGTTCGCGGCTGCCGCCGCTCCTACAGGAAGTCCGAGCGCTTGGCTTGTCGAACGGACCGCAGCGCTGCGCTCGGCGCCTCACGGCCGGTCCGCGACACGTTGCATGCTCGCCAGCGACGCCCCGGCGGCTTATCATCCACTGCCTTGCTTCGCCTGCGGCTGCCGCATCCTGCACCCGCAGCGGACCCATCACACTGCAGCCCCTGCGCGCAACGACTCCATGAACCAGCACACCCCCGCCGCCGCGCTCCTCTGCGCCGGCCTCATCGGCTATTGCCGCGCCGGCTTCGAGAAGGAACTCGCCGCCGAACTCGACGACCAGGCCGCCGAGGCCGGCTTGATCGGCTTCGTCCGCGCCGACCCCGACTCAGGCTACGTCGTCTATGAGACCTTCGAACCGACTCCGCTCGGCAGCTTCGGCGAAGCGACCGACTGGCGCCGCCCGGTGTTCGCCCGCCAGGTGCTGCCCTGGTTCGCCCGCGTCGAGGATCTGCCCGAGCGCGACCGCGCCACGCCGATCGTGGACACGGTCAAGGCCAGCGGCCAGCGCTTCTCGGGCGTGATGCTGGAAACGCCCGACACCGACGAGGCCAAGCAGCGCTCGGGCTTCTGCAAGCGCTTCACCGAACCGCTCGCCAAAGCACTAGAGAAGGCCGGCTGCCTGCGCACCAGCCGCGCCGGCCTGCCGGTGCTGCACGTGGTGTTCACCACCGCCACCACCGCCTGGCTCGCCGCCGGCCAGCCGGGGCAATGCTCGACCTGGCAGATGGGCATCCCGCGCGTGCGCATGCCCTCGAACGCCCCCAGCCGCTCCACCGCCAAGCTCGCCGAAGCCTTCATGATGTTGCTCGAGGACGATGAGCGCGAAAGCATCCTGCGCGCTGGCCAGCGCGCGGTCGACCTCGGCGCCGCGCCCGGCGGGTGGACCTGGCAGCTCGTGCATCGCGGCCTGCGCGTCACCGCGATCGACAACGGCCCGCTGCGCGACAGCGTGATGGCCACCGAGATGGTCGAGCACCTCAAGGCCGACGGCTTCACCTGGCGCCCGCACCGACCGGTGGACTGGATGGTGTGCGACATGGTCGAACAACCGTCGCGGATCGCCTCGCTGATGGCCGAGTGGATCGGCACCGGGCATTGCCGGTACACGATCTTCAACCTCAAGCTGCCGATGAAGCGCCGCGTCGATGCAGTCGAGCAGTGCCGCGAGCTGATCCGCAAGCGCCTCGCCAGCGTCGGCCCCTACGACCTGCGCATCAAGCATCTCTACCACGACCGCGAAGAGGTCACCGCCTTCCTCACCCTCAAGCGCTGACGCCCCCGCGCCGGACAGGGCGCGAAGCCCCTGTCCAGTAAAGGTTTTTGTGCAGTGTATAATCCGGGCTTTCCGTAATCCGGTGGCCGGTTGTCGACCACCTCCAAACCGAAGGCACCCATGAGCTTTGCCGATCTCGGCCTCATTCCCGAACTGCTGCAGGCCGTCACCGATGCCGGCTACACCGAACCCACGCCGATCCAGCGCCAGGCCATCCCCATCATCATCGCCGGCAACGACGTCATGGGCGGCGCCCAGACGGGCACCGGCAAGACCGCCGGCTTCACGCTGCCGCTGCTCCACCGCATCGCCCGCCACGCCAGCAGCAGCACCTCGCCCGCCCGCCACCAGACGCGCGCGCTGATCCTCGCCCCCACCCGCGAACTGGCAATGCAGGTGTTCGAGTCGGTCAAGACCTACAGCAAGCACCTGCCGCTGCGCTCGGTGTGCGTGTACGGTGGCGTGGACATCCGCCCTCAGCAGATGGAGCTGCGCCGCGGCATCGAGGTCGTCATCGCCACGCCCGGTCGGCTGCTCGACCACATCGAGCAGAAGTCGATCAACCTGTCCCAGGTCGAAGTACTGGTGCTCGACGAAGCCGACCGCATGCTCGACATGGGCTTCATCCCCGACATCAAGCGCATCCTCGCCCTGCTGCCCTCACAGCGCCAGAGCCTGCTGTTCTCGGCCACCTTCTCGGACGAGATCAAGCGCCTCGCCGACCAGATGCTGAAGAACCCGCAGCTGATCGAGGTCGCGCGCCGCAACATGGTGTCCGAGACCATCACCCATGTGGTGCACCCGGTGTCCTCGGGCATGAAGCGCAACCTGCTCGCCCACCTGCTGCGCCACAAGCCCGACACCCAGGCACTGGTCTTCGTCGACACCAAGCTGATGTGCGGGCGGCTGGCCCACTTCCTCGAGCGCAGCGGCATCTCGGCCGACGCCATCCATGGCGACAAGGGCCAGCAGCAGCGCACCGAAACGCTCGAAGCGTTCAAGTCGGGCAAGCTGCGCGTGCTGGTCGCCACCGACGTCGCCGCGCGCGGCCTCGACATCGACGAACTGCCCTTCGTGATCAACTTCGAGCTGCCGCACACCGCCGAAGACTATGTGCACCGCATCGGCCGCACCGGTCGCGCCGGCCACCACGGCTACGCGATCTCGCTCGTCAGCTCGGAAGAAAAGCACTGGCTGTCCGAAATCGAGAAGCTGATCAAGCTCCAGATTCCGCAGGAAATGGTGCCCGGCTTCGATCCCGATCCCGATTTCCATGAGGCCGGCTCGCGCGCGCATCGCG
>JAKLLJ010000194.1 GCA_023150215.1 Thauera sp.
CGATTGCCACCGGGGTCGCCCTGCTGCTGTGGGCGCTCGGCGCCGGCGCCTGGGCGGGCGCGATCTCGCTGCTCGCCGCGGCCCTGCAGGCGGTGCGCGTGGGCGGCTGGAACCCGTGGGCGACGCGCGGCCAGCCGATCCTGTGGGTGCTGCACCTCGCCTACCTGTGGATTCCCCTTGGCCTCGCGCTGGTGGCGCTCACCCAGTTCGGTGTGCTGCCGCGCTCGGCCGGCATCCACGCCCTGGCGATCGGTGCCACCGGCGGCCTGATCATCGGCATGATCACCCGCACCGCGCTCGGCCATACCGGCCGCATGCTGGTCGCCGGCGGCATCGAGGCCGCGGCCTACGCGCTGGTGTTGATCGCCGCGCTGGTGCGCGTGATAACGGTCGGCTTCATCCCTGCCGCCCAGTTCGGCGGCGTGCATGCTGCGGCCACCCTGTGGTCGATCGCCTTCCTGCTCTATCTGTGGCGCTACGCGCCCTACCTCTGGTACGCCCGGGTGGACGGCAAGGAGGGCTGAGCGCAGCCTTCCGGGGCAGGCATAGATACGAAAGGGGCCCGCAGGCCCCTTTGTTGCAGGCGTCGGAGCGTCGCGTCGGCTCATGAGTCGTCCGGTAGAGGCGCCGGAAGGCGCGAATACGGGAACGCGCAGATTTGTAGGAGCGCCGGAAGGCGCGAATGTCTCACCCGTGGCGAGTGCGGGCTCGCCGTTTTCGCGGCTTCCGCCGCTCCTACAGGCCCCCCTGGAAGCGAGGTCCCGCGCAGGCCCGCTGCAAGGCGTGAATGCATGATCGCCGGAGCGCGCAGGTGTAGGAGCGCCGGAAGGCGCGAATGCAGCCGTCCCGCGACGCAACGCGTCGATTCCGTGCGCTGACGCTCGCGACCCTCAGCCGAGGCTTCTGCGCAGGCGGCCGATATCCGGGATGTGGATGATGCGGCCTTCGACCTGGATCAGGCCGGCGCTGGTGAGCTCGCTCAGGATGCGCGAAAAGTGCTCCTGGGTGAGGTTGAGGCGCGAGGCGATCGTGCCCTTGCTGGTGGGCAGACGGATCGAGACCTGGCCCTCGGCCACCGCGTCGCCGTCGCGTTCTTCCTCGCGCAGCAGGTAGCCCACGACGCGGTCGCGCCCCGAGCGCAGCGAATAGCTCTCGACGTCGGCCATCAGCAGGTGCAGGCGCTGCGCGAGGCCGGCGATGATCTTGCGGCAGAACACCGTATCGCCGGCCATTTCCTCGAAGAACACCTGCTTGCCAATGTGCAGCAGGGTTGCATCGGTGAGCGCCTGCGCCATCACGACGTAGGGCTTCTCCATGAACATCACCGCCTCGCCGAAACTGCGTCCGGCGTAGAGGATGTCGACCACCTTCTCGTTGCCCTCGGCCGAGGTGAAGGCGAGCTTGATCTGCCCGTCGAGGATGAGATGAAAGCCGTTGCAGGGGTCGCCGCGGTGAAACAGGATCTCGCCGCGCGCGATGCGGATCTCGCGCACGCCGCGCGCGAAGCGGGCGATGTCCTCGCAGGCGAGGCCGTTGAACAGCGGCGCGCGCGCGAGCAGCCGGCACAGGCGCTCGAGCTCGGCGAACGGTGTGCCGGTGGCGGGGTTGATCTCGATCGGTCGTTCGCTGAGCGATGTTGCGCAACGGGGCATGGCTTTAGCGCGTGAGCTGGGCGTAGAACATGGGCAGGCGTGCGGGCAACTCGTCGGGTTGGCGGATCACCGCGAAGCCGGCGGCCCCGAACAGGTGGGGCAGGTAGCTCGCACCTTCGCGGTCGATGGTAACGCAGAACGGCACGACGCCGCGGTTGCGTGCCTCGATGACCGCGACCCGGGTGTCTTCGATGCCGTAGCGGCCGTCGTAGAGGTCGAGATCGTTGGGTTTGCCGTCGGACAGGATCAACAGGATGCGGCGCGCCGCGGGCTGGCTGTCGAGCATCGCGGTGGCGTGGCGGATGGCGGCACCCAGCCGGGTGTAGTAGCCCGGCTTGATCGCCATGATGCGGCCGCGTGCGCGGTCGTCGAAGCGCTGGTCGAAGTCCTTCAGGCGGTGGAAACGCACATTGCTGCGCTTGACCGAGGAGAAGCCGCACAGCGCGAAGCGGTCGCCGGTGGCGAGCAGGGCCTCGCCGAACAGCAGCAGAGAGTCGCGGATGACGTCGATCACGCGCGCCTCGGACGACACCCAGGCATCGGTCGACAGCGACAGGTCGGCGAGTGCCAGGCAGGCGAGATCGCGCTCGCGCTTTTCCAGCGACAGATAGAGCTGCTCGGAGGGGTGGTGGCCGGTGGCGCGGTCGGTGGCGGCGCGCACCACGGCGTCGAGGTCGAGCTCGGTGCCGTCGACCTGGGCCTTGAGCCAGCGCCGGCCCGGCGTCAGTGCGGCGAACTGGCGGTGCAGCCGGCGCGCGGTGCGGCGCAGGTGCTCGGGCAGCGCGCAGGGTGCGGCGCGCGGGTCGTGCGCCGAGGGTGTGAGCTCGAGCAGGCGGACGTGGTCCTCGAGCAGGAGGTTCTTGCGGTAGTCCCACTCGGGCAGCGGAATGCCGTTGCCGAGCACGACATCGTCTTCGGCGGCCGACGGCAGGTCGAGGTCGAAACGGACCTTGGAGGCGACGCGCTCGCCGTCGCGGGTGAGCGACAGGTGGTCGAGGTTGGCGGCGGCGTCGGCGGCGTTGTCGTCGGGCTCGTCGTCGGTGCTGCGCTGGACCTTGATGAATTCCGCCACCGACAGCAGGCTTTCGGCGCGGAAGGGGATGATCATGCCGTGCTTCTCGGGCATTTTCTCCTGGCGCTCGACGCGGTGAGCCTGGCGGCTGCTGTCCTTGCCGGGGCGGCTGTTGCCGGCTTCGCCGGCCTCGCTGTCGGCGCCTTGGCCACCACCGCCGGCTGCGGCGGCGCCGACAAAGTCGCTCAGCCACAGCAGCACCGGCTGGGTGGCGCGCGCCTTGGCGGGCAGGCGCGGCAGCGCGGCCACGCTGCCAGGGGCGTGCAGGGCGCGGCGGATCAGCTGTTCACGCTCGGCCTCGGCCGCGAGCAGCTTCTCGGGCTTGGGGCGCTGCGCGATCACCGCGGCGACCAGCCGGCGGTAGCGCGCCTCGATGCCAGGCCAGCGCTGCAGCGCATGCAGGGTGGCGGACTGGTTGTCGCGCAGTTCGCGGGTGGCCGCTTCGTCGACTGCTTCGTCGGGAAGTGGGGCAATCGCAGCGGTGCCGCGGTCGGGGTCGGCATGGGCGGCGGCGATCGCCGCCAGCCACAGGTAGAGGTCGCGATTGAGGCTGCGCTCGGGGAGCACATCGAGCTCGGCCGGCAGGCGCAGGGTCGACACATCCATGCGCCCGCGTGCGATGCGTTCATCGGCGCCGGCGATGCGCTGCAGCAGGCTGCGGCGGGCGTTGTGGCCGTCGGCGGTGGCCGCGGCCAGACGCAGGCCGGGGTCGCCGCCGAGGGCGCGGAAGAAGACGCCGGCGGTCTTCTCGATGTCGCGCAGGCGCACCGCGGCCTTGGGAAAGTGCCCGCCGGCGGCGCGGGTGACCAGGCGGTGCCAGAGCAGGCCTACGGTTTCTTCCATGAGCTCAGTGATCCTTGAGTGCGCGGAACCCGGCCTCGTTCTGCCTTGCGGCCTCGCCCGCGACCCACGTCAGCAGCGGCCCCTGCGGGTTGTCGCGCTGGGTGGCGGCGCAGGCGTCGACGCACTGGCGGCATTGGGTGCAGGTAAACATGTGGCGCTTGATGTTGCGCGGGCGCAGTCGCATCGGGCAGGCGGCGTCACAGGCCGATTGGCGATCGGGCAGGCAGCTCGAGCAATCGGTTGCGCGCTCGCGCTCGAAGCCCACCACCAGCGCGTCGCGGTTGCCCATCCAGGCCAGGCTCTGGAACAAGCCCACCGCACACACGAAGCGGCAGAACAGATGGCGAGCGAATAGGAACTCCAGGCTCAGCACCACGGTCGCGGCGGTGAGGAAGATCGCCTGGTTGCGGGTGAGCTCGCCGGCGAACAGATTGCCGTATACCTGCGCGGGTGGCAGCAGGTAGGTCAGCAGCACGACCGCCCACAGGAAGGCGAAGCCGACCGCAGCGGGGACCACGATGCCCCACCAGCGCGCGTCCACCCGTGCGGCTTGGCCGTCCGGCTTCCACGCCGGCAGCAGGTGCCGGTCCCATACCGAGGCCTTGCCTGCGGCACGGGCCATCAGGCGGTTGATCGACTCGACCACCGAGAAGTGCGGGCACAGCCAGCCGCAATACAGCCGCCCCCATTTCCACGCCACGCCGATCACCAGGGCAGCAATGCCGAGCAGCGGGACGAAGAGGTGGAGGATGATGTTGCCGGCAGCTTCGAGCGCACTCGCCTCGCCGGCCAGGAAGGGGTCGAGGCCGAGCCGCCATTCCATGCCCAGCAGCCAGGCATGGTCGGCGTCGAGGTCGTAGCGAAACAGGTCGAACACCGGCGCAAGCACGAAGAGCACGAAAAAGCCGATCTGGAATGCGCTCCGCCGGCGTTGCATCGCCGCCGCGTTCGCCGTCGTGGCGGTGGCGATCGGGATCACGCGCTGCGGACGGCGTGCTGGCGATGCGGTGCTCATGTCCGGTTCCACGTCTTCACGACGGCTCGCGCGGGCCGAACACCGGGAAGCGCCAGCTGCGCCCGTTGATCGCGCGCGACAGGCCCATCACGCCGAGCAGGATCAGCGAGGCGTGGACGAGGGTGAAGTAGAGCACGCCGATCACCCAGGTCCAGGGGTTGTCGAAACCGCCGAGCAGGAAGATCGCCACGCTGATCACCACCAGCAGCAGCCCGCCCCAGATGCAGGTCCAGCCGGTCTGGCGCAGGTGGTTGCGCACCAGCGGGTCGGGGTGCTTGCCATGCATCGCCCAAAGCACCATCAGCGCGAGGAAGGCGATCCCGGGCAGGATCATCAGGTTGATCAGGAAGAGCGCCTCGGCGACCACCGCGAGGCGCGGGCCGGGCATCAGGTTGCGAAGCGGATCTGCGCGCGGGATGTCCATCGCGATGCGCGCCGTCAGCGGCCGAAGGTGGCAGCGACCACCTCCATCAGGCCCTCGGCGACGTCCGCGTCGTCGGTCAGGCTCTCGACGATGCCGACCCGGCACGCCGCGACCGGATCCATGCCGTCCTTGATCAGCAGCGCGGTGTACACGAGCAGGCGGGTGCTCGCCGCCTCTTCGAGGTCGCGGTCCTTGAGCGCGCGCAGTGCGTTGGCGATGGCGACCAGGCGCCGGGCGAGGTCGGGCGCGCACGCAGTCTCGCCGATCAGGACCGCTTCTTCCTGCTCGGGGCGCGGGAAGTCGAAGCGCAGGCTGACGAAGCGCTGGCGGGTCGAGGGCTTCATGCCCTTGAGCAGGTTCTGGTAGCCAGGGTTGTACGACACCACCAGCATGAACGAGGGCGGGGCCTGCAGCAGCTCGCCGGTGCGGTCCATCGGCAGCACGCGGCGGTCGTCGGCGAGCGGGTGCAGCACCACGGTGGTGTCCTTGCGCGCCTCGACGACTTCGTCGAGGTAGCAGATGCCACCTTCGCGCACTGCGCGGGTGAGCGGACCGTCGCACCACACGGTCTTGCCGTCGCCGATCAGGTGGCGACCGACGAGGTCGGCCGCAGTGAGGTCGTCGTGGCAGGCCACGGTGTAAAGCGGCAAGCCGAGGCGGGCGGCCATGTGAGCGACGAAGCGCGTCTTGCCGCAGCCGGTGGGGCCCTTGATCAGCAGCGGCAGGCGGTTCTTCCAGGCGTGCTGGAAAATGTCGACCTCGTCGCCGGCGGGTTGATAGAAGGGAATGTCCAGATTCGGGGTGTCGGGCTTCATTGAGCGAGTCCCTTGATGTAGGCGATGGCGATGAGGGACCAGACCACGATGATCCAGCCCATGGTGAGCGCGCGCCAGAGCAGCGGCGCGTGGCGCAGGGCCATGAAGTCGAGGATCACGACTGCGCCTTTCCAGAACGAGATCACCGCCAGGACGGCAACGCCCCAGGTGCCGGTGACGCCGAGCGAGCCCATGCCCCAGGTGGCAAGGGTGGCGATGATCAGGGTGGCGAAGAGGATCGTGGAACCGCGAGGCGTTCCGTGCGTGCGTGCGCTCATGGCGGGCTCCTCAGTGGATCACGTAGACGAGCGGGAAGAGGATCAGCCAGACCAGGTCGACCATGTGCCAGTAGGCGGCGCCAGTCTCCAGGCCGTTCATTTCGCCCGGACGGTAGCGCCCCTGGCGCGCGCCGTTCCACATCGCGATCAGGATCACCAGGCCGAGGATCACGTGCATGAAGTGGAAGAAGGTGAGCGACAGGTAGAACATGTGGAAGGTGCTGCTCGACAGGCTGATGTTGTGCTCGAACGCGGCGGCGTATTCGCTCAGCTTGACGACGACGAAGCCAAACCCGGTGACGATCGCGCCGAGCAGCCAGTTTGCGCATTGGCGTGATGCCGAGGCTTCGGCGGCCTGCACCGCGCGCACCACGAAGTAGCTCGCGGTGAGCAGCAGCACGGTGTTGATCGCGCCGGCGTTGCGGT
>JAKLLJ010000195.1 GCA_023150215.1 Thauera sp.
GTCGCCGCCTTCCGCCAGAAGTACGCCGGACGCTATCCGTCGGTGTATGCGGCGATGGCCTACGACACCCTGATGGCGATGGATGCGGCCGTGCGCGATGTCGGCGGCAAGATCGAGGACCGCGAGGCGGTGCTGAAGGCGTTGAAGAACCCGAGCTTCAAGTCGCTGCGCGGCGAGTTCCAGTACGGCGCCAACAACTTCCCGGTGCAGAACTACTACCTGCGCGAGGTCGGCAAGGATGCCGAGGGTCGCATCACCAACAAGCTGGTCGGCACGACGCTGGAGAAGCACCAGGACGCCTACGTGGGCGCGTGCAAGATGTGAGGACGCCAGGTCGTGAACGGGTGTTCAGGCGATCGGCGTGCGCGCCCATCTGCGCCGCTGCTTTCGCGCCTGCCGGCGCTCCTACGCGCGCCGACGTGCTCGCGGAATCCCGTGTAGGAGCGGCGGCAGCCGCGAAGGCGGCGTGCGGGCGATCGACGTGCGTGCCCATCTGCGCCGCTGCTTTCGCGCCTGCCGGCGCTCCTACAGGGGGGGGCATCGGCGTTGAGGCGCCCTGATAACCGGATAAGCCGATGGATGCCATCTTCGTTTTCGAACAACTGCTGAACGGGCTGGGCTACGGGCTCATGCTGTTCCTGATCGCCGCCGGGCTTACGCTCGTGTTCGGCATCATGGACACCATGAACCTCGCCCACGGCTCGCTCTACATGGCCGGCGCCTACGTCGCCGCGCGCGTGCATGAGGCGAGCGGCGCGTTCGCGCTCGCCGTGCTGGTCGCGGTCGGCGTGACGGTGGCGATCGCGGCGGTGGCGGAGTTCCTCGTCATCCGCCGGCTGTATCGGCGCGACCACCTCGTCCAGGTGCTCGCCACCTTCGGCATCATCCTCATCGCCGACGACGCGGTGAAGGCGATCTGGGGCGTGGCACCGCTGCTGGCCTCGACCCCGGCGGCGCTGGCCGGGCCGGTCGCGCTCCTCGAAGGCCTGCCCTATCCGTCCTACCGCCTGCTGCTGATCGGCGCCGGGCTGACGGTGGCGCTCGGGCTCCACCTGCTGGTCAACAAGACCCGCATCGGCATGCTGGTGCGCGCCGGCGCCTCGAACCGGCAGATGGCGGAGCACATGGGCGTGCGCGTGGGCGGGGTGTTCGCCTTCGTGTTCGCGCTCGGCGCGGCGCTCGCGGCGCTGGCCGGGGCGCTGATGGCGCCGATCAGCGCGGTGCAGATCGGCATGGGCGAGGCGATCCTGATCCCGGCGCTGGTGGTGATCGTGATTGGCGGCATCGGCTCGGTGCGCGGCGCCTTCGTGGCCGCGCTGCTGGTGGGGATGGTCGATACCGCCGGGCGCGCCTTCCTGCCACCGGCGCTGCGCGCGGTGCTGCCGCCCTCGGTCGCGGCCGACCTCGGCCCGGCGCTGGCGGGGATCGCCATGTACGTGCTGATGGCGGCGGTGCTGACGCTGAAACCCGCGGGGCTGTTCCCCGCGCGGGGATGAGGGCGGCGATGCTGGAGCCGACTTCGCAGGGGGCTTCCTCCGCGCCCTGCGCCGCTGCGGCGGTCACGCACGCGCGTTTTCCGGGCCTCGCACGCCGCCTGCCCTGGCTGGTGCTGGCCCTGCTGGCCGCCTTCCCGCTGCTCGCGCCGGCCTTCGGGCTGGAGTACTACGTCGGCTTCGTGCGCCGGGTGCTGATCGTGGCGATCGCGGCGACCAGCCTCAACTTCATCCTCGGTTACGGCGGCATGGCGGCGCTCGGCCACGCGGGCTTCATCGGCGTGGGCGCCTACACCGTGGTGGCGCTGGTCGAGGCCGGCTTCTCGTCGGCCTGGCTGGCGTGGGGGAGCGCGGCGCTGGTCGCCGGGCTGGCCGCGGCGGCGATCGGCGCGGTGTCGCTGCGTACGCGCGGGGTGTACTTCATCATGATCACGCTCGCCTTTGCGCAGATGCTGTACTACCTCGCGGTGTCGCTGCGCACCTGGGGCGGCGACGACGGCTACGGGCTCTATACCCCGCTGGAGCTGGGCGCCTGGCTGGACGGCGCGCATGCGCAGGTCTTCTACTGGGTGGTGCTGGCGATCGCGGCGGCGGTGTTCGCGCTCTTCAGTCGCGTCGCGCACTCGCGCTACGGCCACGCGCTGCGCGGCATCCGCGACAACGAGATGCGCATGGTGGCGCTCGGCTACCCGGTGTATGGCCTCAAGCTCGCCGGCTTCGTCGCCGCCGGTGCGGTCGCGGGGCTGGCCGGTGGCCTGCTCGCCAGCCACAACGCCTTCGTCAGCCCGTCGATCATGCACTGGACGCAGTCGGCGCTGCTGCTGGTGATGGTGATGCTCGGCGGCGCCGGCCGGCGCTGGGGCGCGCCGCTGGGCGTGGCGCTGTGGCTGACGCTGGAGGAGGTGCTCAAGCTGTACACCGACTACTGGCACTGGCCGCTCGGGCTGCTCCTGCTGCTGGTGGTGTTCCACGCGCCGCAGGGCGTGGCGGCGCTGCTCGAGCGCCGCGGCGGCCGGGAGGGCGCGCGATGAGCCTGTTTACGGCCGAGGGCCTGGTCAAGCGCTTCGGCGGCCTGCTCGCCACCGATCACGTGGACCTCGCCGTCGACGCGGGCGAGATCCATGCGCTGATCGGGCCCAACGGCGCCGGCAAGTCCACCCTGGTCAACCTGATCTCCGGCCTGCTGCCGGCGGATGCCGGGCGCATCGTGCTCGACGGTGTCGACCTGACCGTGCTGGCGCCGCACGCGCGCACCCGCGCCGGCCTGGCGCGCTGCTTCCAGATCACCAGCGTGTTCCGCAACGACAGCGTGCGCGACAACCTGCTGCTCGCGGTGCAGGCGCAGGCCGGGTCGAGTTTCCGCTGCCTGTCGCGCCGCGACGCCGAGCATGCCTTGCAGGAACGCGCCGAGGCGCTGGCGCAGCGCGCGGGCCTGGCCGAGGTGCTCGAGCGCAACGCCGGCACGCTGCCCCACGGCCTGCAGAAGCGGCTCGACCTCGCGCTCGCGCTCGCCGCGCGGCCCAAGCTGCTGCTGCTCGACGAGCCCATGGCCGGCATGGGGCCGGAGGATTCGCAGCAGATGGTGGGCCTGATCCGCAGCCTGCGCAGGGAGACCGCGATCCTGCTCATCGAGCACGACATGGATGCCGTCTTCCAGCTCGCCGACCGCATCTCGGTGCTGGTGTACGGCAAGGTGCTGACCTCGGGCGACGCCGCCCACGTCAAGGGGCACGCCGAGGTGCAGGCGGTGTATCTGGGGACCGAGGTGGCGACATGAACGCGCCGCTGCTGCGCTGCCGGGGCCTCGAGGCCGGATATGGCGCCAGCCGGGTGCTGTTCGGGCTCGACTTCGACATCCGCGCCGGCGAGGTCGTCGCGCTGCTCGGGCGCAACGGCATGGGCAAGAGCACCACGATCCGCAGCATCGTCGGCGGCCTGCGCCCGCAGCGCGGCGAGATCGTCTTCGACGGCCGCCCGATCCATGCCGAGCGCGCCGACGCCATCGCCCGCCTCGGCGTGGCCATCGTGCCCGAGGGCCGGCAGTGCTTCCCCAACCTCACGGTGCACGAACACCTGGTCGCCTTCGCCGCGCGCCGCAACGGCGTCGCCGAGCCATGGACGCCGGCGCGGCTCTACGCGCTCTTCCCGCGCCTGGCCGAGCGCGCCGGCCACCTCGGCAACCAGCTCTCCGGCGGCGAGCAGCAGATGCTCGCGATCGCACGCGCGCTGTCGACCAACCCGCGCCTGCTGATCCTCGACGAGGCCACCGAGGGCCTCGCCCCGGTGATCCGCGAGGAGATCTGGCGCTGCCTCGCGCTCCTCAAGGCGCAGGGGCAGACCACGCTGGTGGTGGATAAATACGTCGACAAGCTGCTGGCGCTGGCCGACCGCAACCTGATCCTGGAGCGCGGACGGATCGCGTGGCAGGGCAGCTCGGCCGAGCTGGACGCCAGGCGCGAGCTGTGGGGGCGTTACCTGGGAGTGTAGCGAGGCGGGCGGAGACGCCCCCGGCGGGCGGTTGGCCGGCTGCCATGGGCGATGTTCGCCACTCCCCTGTCCCCTGTAGGCGCGGCGGCAGCCGCGAAGCGGTGCCCGGGAAATCTACGCGGGCGCCAACCCCGCCGCCGTGTTCGCGCCTTCCGGCGCTCCTACAGGGGGCCGTGTGCGGTGGCGGATCTCCCGCGCCGTGTAGGAGCGGCGGAAGCCGCGAAGCGGTGCCCGGGAAATCTACGCGGGCGTCACCCCCACCGCAGCGTTCGCGCCTCCCGGCGCTCCTACAGGGGGCGGCGGATGCTGCGACCCACCCCTTCCGATCCACCGGCCGGGGGGCTCACAGCAGCACGATGTCGTACTGCTCCTGGGTGTAGCTGCCTTCGGCATGCAGCGACACCTTCTTGTCGATGAAATCCGACAGCATCGCCAGCGACTGGCTTTCTTCGTCGAGAAAGAGGTCGATCACATTGGGCGAGGCGAGCACGCGGAATTCCTTGGCGTTGAACTGGCGCGCCTCGCGCAGCAGCTCGCGCAGGATCTCGTAGCACACCGTGCGCGCGGTCTTGACCTCGCCGCGGCCGCTGCAGGTCGGGCAGGGCTCGCACAGCAGGTGGGCGAGCGACTCGCGGGTGCGCTTGCGCGTCATCTCCACCAGGCCGAGTGCGGTGAAGCCGTTGATCGTCATCTTGGTGTGATCGCGCGACAGCGCCTTGCGGAACTCCTCCAGCACCATCTCGCGATGCTCGACGTTCTCCATGTCGATGAAGTCGATGATGATGATGCCGCCGAGGTTGCGCAGGCGCAGCTGGCGGGCGATCGCCTGGCTGGCCTCGAGGTTGGTCTTGAAGATGGTGTCGTCGAAATTGCGCGCGCCGACGAAGCCGCCGGTGTTGACGTCCACCGTGGTCATCGCCTCGGTCTGGTCGATGATCAGGTAGCCGCCCGACTTGAGGGCAGCACCTGCGGCGTGTACTCGGCGGCGAAGGCGGCGAGCTTCTGGAAGTTCTCCCGCGAGTCGACGCGGATGCGTGAGGTCTCGTCGGTGACGAGGTCGCGCAGCGTGCGCTGGCCCAGCCCGAGGTCCTCGTGCAGCAGCTTCGGCGGGAACAGGCCCACGGTCGAGCCGGAGATCTCGCGCCACAGCTTGCGCAGGTAGGCGATGTCGGCGGCGAGCTCGGCGTCCGAGGCCGATTCGGCCATCGTGCGCACGATGAAGCCGCCGGGTTCTTCCGCCGGCACCAGCGCCGTGAGCCGGCTGCGCAGCGCCTCGCGCTCGGCCTCGTCCTCGATGCGCTGCGAGATCCCGATGTGCTTTTCCTGCGGCAGATACACCAGCAGGCGGCCGGCGAGGCTGACCTGGGTGGACAGGCGCGCACCCTTGGTGCCGATCGGGTCCTTGAGCACCTGCACCATCAGGCTCTGGCCTTCGGCGAGGATCTTCTCGATCGGCCGCGCGCCCTCGCCGTTCTGGCGGTCGCTCCAGATGTCGGCCACATGCAGGAAGGCGGTGCGCTCGAGGCCGATGTCGATGAAGGCCGACTGCATGCCGGGCAGCACCCGGACGACCTTGCCGAGGTAGAGGTTGCCGACGATGCCGCGGCTGGCGGTGCGCTCGACGTGCAGCTCCTGCACCACGCCCTGCTCGACGATCGCGACGCGGGTTTCCTGCGGGGTGAAGTTGATGAGGAATTCGATGCTCATGGACGGGGTGTGCTCACAGGACGGGGTGGCCGAAGATCTCGAGCAGGGCGGCGGTCTCGAACAGCGGCAGGCCCATGATCCCCGAGTAGCTGCCGCGGATCTCCTCGATGAAGATCGCGGCGTGACCCTGGATGCCGTAGGCGCCGGCCTTGTCGAAGGGTTCGCCGGTGGCGATGTAGCGGCGGATGTCGTGCTCGCTCAGCGTGCGGAAGGCGACCTCGCTGACCGACAGCCGGCTGCGCGTGCGCTCGCCGTCGCTCATCGCGACCGCGGTCAGCACGCGGTGGCGGCGGCCGGACAGGCGCTCCAGGATGGCGTGCGCCTCGGCGGCCTCGCGCGGCTTGCCGACGATCTCGCCGTCGACCTCCAGCGTGGTGTCGGCGGCGAGCACCGGATGCGGCAGCAGCTTGCGCCACAGCACCCGCCGCATCCCGGCCTGGGCCTTGGCGAGCGCGAGGCGCTCGACGTAGCGTTCGACCGCTTCGTCGGGCAGCGGGGTCTCGTCGACGTCGGCGTCCTCGCCGCGCTCGCCGGCGCGAAAGGTCAGCACGTCGAAATTGATCCCGATCTGGCGCAGCAGTTCGCGGCGGCGGGGGCTCGTGGAGGCAAGGTAGATGCGCGGGGTGAGGGTCATGGCATGGCGTTCCGCAGGATCCGCGACGCCGGTCGGCGCCGGTCGGGCTCGGGTGGCGCGATTCTAACGGGTTTCACCGCCCGCCCGCGCCGCCGTGCCGGCGTCACCGCCGCAATCGCGACTCGCGTCGCTCCCACGGGGGCCTTCGGAGACGCGGTGGTTCTTGTGGGAGCGACGCAAGTCGCGAT
>JAKLLJ010000196.1 GCA_023150215.1 Thauera sp.
TGGGCAAGAACGTCGCCACCACGCCGGGCAAGGTCGTATTCCAGACCGAAATGATGCAGCTGCTGCAATACACCCCGAGCACCGACAAGGTTCTCAAGAAGCCGCTGCTGATCGTGCCGCCGTGGATCAACAAGTTCTACATCCTCGACTTGCGCGAGAAGAACTCGTACATCAAGTGGTGCGTGGACCAGGGTCACACCGTGTTCGTGATCTCCTGGGTCAACCCCGACGAGCACCTGGCCGCGAAGAGCTTCGACGCCTACGTCCAGGAAGGCGTGATCGCTGCGCTCGACGCCATCGAACAGCAGACCGGCGAGAAGGAAGTCAACGCCGCCGGCTATTGCCTGGGTGGCACGCTGCTCGCCACCACGCTCGCCTACCTGGCTGCCAAGCGCCAGAAGCGCATCGCCTCGGCCACCTTCTTCACCACCATGACCGACTTCACCGACCCCGGCGAGCTCGGCGTGTTCATCGACGAAGGCCAGGTTTCCAGCCTCGAGAAGAAGATGTTCGAGCGCGGCTACCTGGAGGGCTCGGAAATGGCCGGCACCTTCAGCATGCTGCGCTCCAACGACCTGATCTGGTCGTTCGTGGTGAACAATTACCTGATGGGCAAGGACCCGTTCCCGTTCGACCTGCTTTACTGGAACTCGGACTCCACCCGCATGCCGGCCGCCATGCACAGCTTCTACCTGCGCACCATGTACATGGAAAACCGCCTCATCGAGCCGGGCGGCATCGAGATCGACGGCACCCCGATCGACCTCACCAAGATCAAGGTGCCGTGCTACTTCATCTCGGCGATCGAAGACCACATCGCGCCGTGGAAGAGCACCTACATGGGCGCCCGCCGTTTCACGGCCCCGGTGCGCTTCGTGCTGGGCGGCTCCGGCCACATCGCCGGCATCGTCAACCCGCCGGCGGCCAACAAGTACGGCTACTGGGTCAACCCGGCCGCCAAGCTGCCCGAAACCGGTGAAGCCTGGTTTGAAGGCGCCCAGCAGAGCCAGGGCTCCTGGTGGACCGACTGGCAAGCCTGGGTCACCGCCCACGATGCCGACCAGATCGAGCCGCGCGACCCCGCCAAGGGCAAGCTGAAGGCACTGGAAGACGCGCCGGGCAGCTTCGTCAAGGCCCGCGTCGACGCCAAGGCCGCAGCCTGAGCATCACCGCGCCGGCAACGGGGAGGGGTGACCCTCCCCGTTTTTCGTTGACCCGCAGGATTGCCCGCGCCATGCCCTCCGCACATCGATCACGGCGGATTTCACCGTCGGTGCGCTGCACCCCCTCCAGATCGAGCCTATGAGCCCTACATCCACCGTGGCAGGGCCAGGCGCGACCGCGCTGCCCGCAATCCTCGTCCTCGACACCAATACGGTGCTCGCGCTGTGGATGTTCCGCGACCCCGCACTGCTGGCGCTGCACGCCTGGATCGAGGAGGGCGGCTGCACCCTGTGCAGCCGCGAGGACGCGCTCGATGAGCTTCGCCACGTCCTCGCCTACCCCCGCTTCGGCCTCGACGAAGAGCGCCAGGCCGTGCTCCACGCCGACTACCAGGCGCGCACGACGCTCGTCGCCCGCGTTGCACAAGCGGCCGCCCTGCCCGCCTGCCGCGACCCCGACGACCAGAAATTCCTCGAGATCGCCGCTGCGGCCGGCACCGCCTGCCTGCTCACCCGCGACAAGGCCCTGCTGCGGCTCGCACGCCACCGCCTGGTGCGCGCGCGCTTCGCGATCATGACGCCCGAACGCCTGGCACGCACAGTGGCCGAGAGCAGCACGCCCATGGCCTGAATCCCCCGGGCACGTCGCGTCGCCATAGCGAAGGCGTGCGGTCCGTGCCGCATCGAGCAGAAAACTCACGACCCGACGGCGAGGCTGCGGCGCAGCGCCACCAGCCAGCGCAGGCCGCGGGCGGCGCGGCTGCCATACCACGACACCATCTCACCATCGACCACCAGCGCCGGTCGCCCGGCGAGGGCCTCGACCTCGGCCAGATGCTGCGCGCGGAAGCGGTAAGGCTCGGTGGACAACAACACGCGCGTCAGCGCCCCGAGCCAGGCCTCGTCCCACTCGAAGGCCGGGTAGCGCGCGGCGCCCGCGTCACCACCCTCGACCGCCGGCAGCGTGTGCCAGCCAACCTCGGCGAGCGTGGCGGCGATGTAGGTGTCGCGCGCGACGGTCATCCACGGCTCGCGCCAGATCAGGTAGAGCACGGTCTCGGCCGGCATCGCGGCGCGCAGTTCGGCCGCCTCGCCGAGCGCACCCTCGAGTTCGGTCGCCAGGAGCTCGGCCGCGGCCTCAGCGCCGAAGATGCCGCCGAGCAGGCGGAACAGCCCGAGGTTGTCGCGCGGCGAGCACGGGTGGGTGACGATGATCGAGGGCACCAACGGCGCGAGCGCCTCGACCGTCTCCAGCCGGTTCTCGTCGATGTTGACGAGGAGGTGAGTGGGAGCAAGCGTGCGGATACGCTCGAGATTCACGTCCTTCGTGCCGCCGACCTTGGGCACCGCACGCAAGGCCGCGCGCGGATGCACGCAAAAGCCGGTGCGCCCGACCAGGTTTGCACCGAGGCCGAGATCGACCAACAGTTCGCTGAGCGAGGGCACCAGCGAGACGATGCGCGCATCGGCACCGGCCCGCGCATGGCTGCGGCCTGCGGCATCGGTCCAGGTGGCGGTCGTTGTACGCTGTCCGGAGGCATTCATCTGGCTTTGGGTCCCTTGATCGAGGCGGAATTCTAGCGCTCCGCCCGCGCTGCGTGCGCAAGGACAGGGCAAGGCGACGCTCAGGGAAACCACGGGTGCAGTGCCGGTGCGTTTTGTGCAAAACTCGCGAAACTGGCTTGTGGCGGCACGCCATGTCCGCCTCCGCGGGCAGGTTCGCCATCGCAGGCAGCCTGCGAGTCCGGCACGCGACGGGCGCCATCGCCCCCGCACCGCGGCTCCTCATTCTTCGCACCTTACGGAGACACCCCATGAAGAAACTGACCGCCGTGGCCGCTGCCTTCGCGCTTGCCGCTTCGCTCGGCGCCGCCCCTGCGCATGCCCAGCAAAAGTTCATCACGATCGGCACGGGAGGCGTGACCGGCGTCTATTACGCCGCGGGTGGTGCGATCTGCCGCCTGATCAACAAGGATCGCGCCCAGCACGGCGTGCGCTGCTCGGTCGAGAGCACCGGTGGCTCGGTCTATAACGTCAACACGATCAAGGCCGGCGAACTCGACTTCGGCGTGTCGCAGTCCGACATCCAGTACAACGCGCTCAAGGGCGAAGTCCAGTTCAAGGACGGCGGCGCCTTTACCGACCTGCGCTCGGTATTCTCGCTGCACGGCGAGCCGCTCACCGTGCTGGCGCGCAAGGACGCCAACATCACCAAGATGGAGGACTTCAAGGGCAAGCGCTTCAACATCGGCAACCCGGGCTCGGGCCAGCGCGCCACCCTCGAAGTCCTGCTGCCGGCGATGGGCATGAGCTTCGCCGACTTCTCGCTCGCCTCCGAGCTCAAGCCCGACGAGCACGGCGCCGCCTTGTGCGACAACAAGATCGACGGCTTCGCCTACGTCGTCGGTCACCCGGCCGCCAATATCCAGGATCCGACCACGACCTGCGGTGCCAAGCTGGTCTCGATCGGCGGCGCGGGCGTCGACAAGATCCTCGCCCAGTACCCTTACTTCGCGCCGACCACCATCCCGGGCGGGATGTACGCGGGCAACCCGGAGCCGACCAAGACCTTCGGCGTGGTGGCGAGCATCGTGTCCTCGGCCAAGGTGCCGGCCGAGTCGGTGTACATCATGGTCAAGGCAGTGTTCGAGAACTTCGAGGACTTCAAGAAGCTCCACCCGGCCTTCGCCAACCTCGAGCCCAAGGACATGATCAAGAACGGCATGTCGGCGCCCTTGCACGAAGGCGCAGTGAAGTACTACAAGGAAAAGGGCTGGATGTAAGCCCGCCGGCCGGCCTCCTCATGCGGAGGCCTGCTTCCGATGCATGGACGGCGGTGGCCTCGGGGCTCCGCCGTTTTTGTCTCCGTCGTGAATTGTTGAGGCGTTCGCCATGACCCGCCCGGACGAAAACAAGGCCAGCTTCGAGCTGTCCGACGAAGAACTCAAGAAGATCGTCGCCGAAGCCGACACCGGGGGGCGCAAGCCCACCGGCCTCACCGCACGATTGCTGCTCGTGGTCGCGCTCGCGTGGTCCCTCTTCCAGCTCTGGATCGCATCGCCACTGCCCTTCTCGCTCGGCGTGTTCGTGTTCAACGACACCGAGGCGCGCGCCATCCACCTCGCGTTCGCGGTCTTCCTCGCCTTCGCCGCCTACCCGGCTTTCAAGGGCTCGCCACGTGACCACGTGCCGGTGCTCGACTGGGTGTTCGCCGCAGGGGGCGCATTCTGCGCCGCCTACCTGTTCCTGTTCTACAAGGACCTGGCGCAGCGCCCAGGCATTCCCACCACCGCCGACCTCGTCGCCGCGGTAGCCGGCATGGTGCTGCTGCTCGAAGCCGCGCGGCGCGCGCTCGGCCTGCCAATGGTGATCCTCGCCGCGGTATTCCTGGTCTACATCTTTTTCGGCCCCTACATGCCCGAGGTCATCGCCCACCGCGGCGCGTCGCTGGCCAAGGGTATGAGCCACATGTGGCTCACCACCGAAGGCGTGTTCGGCGTGGCGGTCGGGGTGTCGACCAGCTTCATCTTCCTGTTCGTACTGTTCGGCGCGCTGCTCGAGACCGCAGGCGCCGGCGCCTACTTCATCAAGTCCGCGATCGCGCTGCTCGGCCACATGCGCGGCGGCCCGGCCAAGGCGGCGGTGGTGGCCTCGGCCAGCACCGGCCTCATTTCCGGGTCGTCGATCGCCAACGTGGTCACCACCGGCACCTTCACCATTCCGCTGATGAAGAGCGTGGGCTACCGTGCCGACAAGGCCGCCTCGGTCGAAGTCGCGTCCTCGGTGAACGGCCAGTTGATGCCGCCGGTGATGGGCGCGGCGGCCTTCCTGATGGTCGAGTACGTGGGCATCAGCTACGTGCAGGTGATGAAGCACGCGATCCTGCCGGCGCTGATTTCCTATATCGCGCTCTACTACATCGTGCACCTCGAAGCGCTCAAGATGGACCTCCAGGGCCTGCCGCGGCGCGAACCGCTACCCTGGCAACGCACGCTGATCACCACGCTGATGACCGTCTCCGGGCTGGTGATCCTCTCCGCCGTCATCTACTGGGGCTTCGGCTGGCTGAAGACCGCCTTCGGCGGCGGCGCCTTCCTCGTCGTCGGCGCCCTGATGCTGCTCGCCTACGTCGGCCTGATCCGCTTCGCAGCGCAGTACCCCGAGCTGCACATGGAGAAGCCCGACGAGAAGATGGAGTTCCTCCCCGAGATCGGTCCCACGCTCAAATCCGGCCTGCACTTCCTGCTGCCGGTGGCGGCGCTGATCTGGAACCTGATGGTCGAGCAGCTCTCGCCGGCGCTGTCGGCGTTCTGGGCAACGCTGTTCCTGATGTTCATCCTCATCACCCAGCGCCCGCTGTTCGCCCTCTTCCGCCGCACCGGCGACCTGGGCGAGGCCACCAAGCAGGGCTTTTCCGATCTCTTCAACGGTCTGGTGACCGGCGCGCGCAACATGATCGGCATCGGCATCGCCACCGCGACCGCCGGCGTGATCGTCGGCACCGTGACGCTGACCGGCATCGGCCTGGCGATGACCGAGCTGGTCGAGTTGCTGTCGGGCGGCAACCTGATGATCATGCTGATCCTGGTCGCGCTGATCTGCCTGATCCTGGGCATGGGCTTGCCGACCACGGCGAACTACATCGTGGTGTCCACGCTGATGGCACCGGTGATCGTCGAGCTGGGCGCGCAGACCGGGCTACTGGTGCCGCTGATCGCGGTGCACATGTTCGTGTTCTACTTCGGTCTCATGGCAGACGTGACGCCGCCGGTGGGGCTGGCCTCGTACGCGGCGGCCGGCATCGCCAAGAGCGAGCCGATGCGCACCGGCCTCACCGCTTTCGGCTACAGCGCGCGGACGGCGATCCTGCCCTTCATGTTCATCTTCAACACGCAGATCCTGCTGATCGGCATCACCGACACCTTCCATCTGGTGCTGACCATCGTCAGCGCGACAGTGGCGAGCATGATGTTCGCCGCGGCCACACAGGGCTTCTTCATCGCGAAGAGCCGCATCCACGAAACCCTGATCCTGCTGCTGGTGACCTTCACGCTGTTCCGCCCAGGCTACTGGATGGACATGCTGTACCCGCCATTCGAAGAAGTGCCGCCCACCGAGCTCACCCGCCTGGTCGAGGAGGCCCCGCGCAACGGCAACCTGCGCGTCTGGGTCGAAGGTCTCAGCCTGGAGGGCCAGGACATCTCCAAGGGCGTGCTGCTGCCGCTCGGCGAAAAAGCCGGCTCCGCACGCGAGCGTCTGGGGTCGATGGGTCTCACGGTGATGGCGCTCGGCGACCAAGTTCAGGTGGCGGCGGTGCGCTTCGGCAGCCAGGCCGAAAAAAT
>JAKLLJ010000197.1 GCA_023150215.1 Thauera sp.
CGCCACCCCCTGCGCTGGGTCGCGCTGCGCACCAAGCGCATGCACGACCTCGGCGCCAGCGTCGCCCCGACGCGTGCGGCCGAACTCGACACCCGCATGATCCTGCTCGGCCACGGCTGGAGCGCCGCGCGCCTGCGCAGCCTCGGCCTGCTCCATCCGGCCGCCGAGGCCGCCAACGAGACGATGCGCCGGCGCGCGTGAAACCTCGCGCCCCGCCGCACCCGGCGCGCCCGATCGCGACTTGCGTCGCTCCTACGGCGCGGCTCCGGCAGCGTGGCGGGCCCTCGTGGGAGCGACACGAGTCGCGATTCCACGGCGCGGGAGCCTCTGTGGGAGCGACGCGAGTCGCGATCGGGCCGCGCATTGCGGCGCTGGCGAATTCCCCGCACCATTTTGCCTTTCCACCCCTTCCGATCCCCGCCATGCGTCCCGCCCGCGCCCTCATCGACCTCTCCGCCCTGCGCCACAACTATCTTCTCGCTCGCGAGCGCCACGGCGGGCGGGCGCTCGCGGTGGTCAAGGCCAACGCCTATGGCCACGGCGCGCTGCGCTGCGCGCAGGCCTTGCGCGACGAGGCCGACGGCTTCGCGGTAGCCTTCCTCGGCGAGGCGCTGGAGCTGCGCGCGGGCGGCATCGATGCCCCCATCCTGCTGCTCGAGGGCGTGTTCGCCGCCGACGAGCTCGCCGAGGCGGCGCGCCAGCGGCTGTGGATGGTCGTTCACCACGAGGAGCAGCTGTGCATGCTGGAGCGCACGCCGCTCGCCGCACCGGTGGATGTGTGGCTGAAGGTCAATAGCGGCATGAACCGCGCCGGTTTCGTCGGCGACGCGGTGGCGCGGACCTGGCGGCGCCTGCAGGCGAGCGGCAAGGTCTGACGCATCGTGCTGATGACGCACTTCGCGCGCGCCGACGAGCCCGAGCTCGGGACCACGCTGGAACAGTTGCAGCGCTTCGAGGCCGCCACCGCCGGCCTGCCCGGCGCGCGCAGCGTGGCCAACTCGGCAGCGATCCTGGCCTGGCCGCAGGCGCGCCGCGACTGGGCACGCCCGGGCATCCTGCTCTACGGGGCGGATCCCATGCCCGCCGAGGGCAACGGCCTGCGTGCGGTGATGACGCTGGAGAGCGCGGTGATGGCGGTGCGCGAGATCGCGTCCGGCGAGGCGCTCGGCTACGGCGGCCGCTTCGTCGCCGAACGCCCGACGCGGGTCGGCCTGGTGGCGATGGGCTACGCCGACGGCTACCCGCGCGTGGTGCCCGACGGCACCCCGGTGACGGTCGAAGGCCGCGCCAGCCGGATCATCGGCCGGGTGTCGATGGACATGCTGACGATCGACCTCACCGAGCTGCCCGAGGCTGGCATCGGCAGCCGGGTGGAACTGTGGGGCGAGCAGGTGCCGATAAACCGCATCGCCGAGGCGGCGGGAACGATCAGCTACGAGCTGCTGTGCAACGTGAAGCGGGTGCGCCTGGAGTACGCGGGCGAATGAGGGTTTTGCGCCTTACGCCTCACGCCCTCAGGGCCTCACGCGCTCGATCGTCACCGTGATGCCGGCAGCGTCGGGCGTCACCGGCGTACTGGCGCCTTCGAGGTCACCGGGGCGCGCGGTGGCGTCGCCGCCCTTGGCGACGCGCGCCGCGACCACGATGCGCTCGGGCACCGGGGCATCGCCCATCATCATGGTCGCGCCCTCGAAGCTGAAGTCGACCGGCAGTTCGCTCCCCTTGAAGCGCAGTGCAGCGAGCGGCGGACCGCCCGCCTCGCCGCGCACGAAGACGAAGACTGGATCGTCGGCCCCGACCTGGCCCGCGAGCGCTCCATCCACCTGCAAGCGGCCCGCCACCTTGAGCGGCGAGGCGGGCACGGGCGCCGACGCCGAGCCTTGATCGGCGGCGAGCGGGGCCATGCCGGCCTTGGCGCGTGCCTCGTTCACGCTCGCACGCACGCCGCGGGCGATGTCATCCCCCGGGGGAATCTGCTCGAGGATGCGCTCCCAGTAGCCCGCCGCCGCGGCAAAGTCGTCACGCTGATAGGCGGCGGTACCCGCGAGCGCGAGCGCCTTGGGATGCTTCGGCTCCGCCTTCAGCGCACGCTGCACCAGTGCTTCGGCGTCACCGGCGACCTTGCCGCGCAGCGCCGCGACCACGTCGGCCCAGTCGGCGAGCACATCGGCATCGTTCGGCATCAGCTTGTCGAGGCGCTCGTAGGCGGTTGCGGCCTTCGGGTAATCCTGCAGCACCATGTAGGTACGCGCCAGCATCGCCCAGCCCTCGGCATTGTCGGGGTTTGCGGCGAGATGCTTCTCCAGGCTGCCCACCATCTCGGTGACCTGCTCCTGGGTGAAGCCCTGCTGGCCGGCAACGTTCTTCGGGTCGAGCGCAGCGGGCTCGCCGATCATCAGGTAGGTGCCGACCGCAAGTGCGGGCACGGCGAGGGCGGAACCCAGCGCCCAGGTCTTGTTCGGGCGGCGGTCGGCGCTGTCCGCGGCCTCGGCAGCGGCTTCGCCCTCTTCGAGCGCGCGGCGCTCGAGCTCCTCGCGGCTCTTCGCGTGGGTGGCTGCATCGATCTTGCCTTCGGCGAGCTCGGCGTCGAGTTCGGCGAGCTGCTCGCGCAGCACGTTGAGCACCATCGCGCTCTGGCGGACCTGCGCCTGATTGCGGCGACCGTAGCCGAGCAGCGGCGGCAGGATCAAAAGCAGCGCACCGGCCACGAGCAGGCCGGCAAAAACGATGAAAGCGGTCACTTGCGGAACTCCGGGGATGCGGTATCGGGAGCGGCGTCGCCCCCACCGGCGAGCAGCGTGCGGGCGCGCTCGCGATCTGTTGCGCTGAGGGCCTGCTCGGTGGCCACCTCGACGCTGCGCCGGCGCAGGCGCCAGCCCAGCCAGCCAGCGCCGCCGAGCAGGAGCGCGAGCGGGCCGAGCCACAGCAGCAGGGTCGCGGCCTTGAACGGCGGCTCGTAGAGGACGAAGTCACCGTAGCGTTCGACGAGATAGTCGATCACGTCGTCCTTGTCCTTGCCAGCAGCGAGTTGCTCGCGCACCTGGTTGCGCAGGTCGACGGCGAGCGGCGCGTTGGATTCGGCGATCGACTGGTTCTGGCAGACGAGGCAGCGCAGCTTGTGCGACAGCTCCATCATGTCGGCTTCGAGCTTGGGATCGGCTGCCAAGGCGGGGGCGACCCCCGCGTCGGTCGCCGCGGGAAGGCCGTCGGGGACCGACGCGGGACCAGCTGCCTGCAGCGGCGCCGCCAGCAATAGTGCGAGCGCCCCGGCGGCGAGGCCATGGCGCACGGCAAGCAGCAACTTGGGATCAGCCGGCACGGCGCAGCTCCTCGACCTTGGGCAGGATCTGGGTCTGCAGCGACTCGGGGGTGATCGGGCCGATGTGCTTGTAACGGATGCGGCCCTCGCGGTCGATCAGGAAGGTTTCCGGCACGCCATACACGCCGAAGTCGATGCCGATGCGACCATCGATGTCCATCACCGACAGCAGATAGGGGTCGCCATGGTCCTTCAGCCAGCGCTGCCCGCGCTCGACCGCCATCGCGGTCTCGGCCTCGAGCGCCATGCCGCGCACGCTGATCGCACCGTCGCCGCGCACTTCCTTGTAGTTGAGCCCGACCACCGGCACCAGCTTCTGCTCGGCCATGCGCACCAGCAGCGGGTGCTCCTGGCGGCAGGCCACGCACCACGACGCCCACACGTTGAGCAGCCAGACCTGGCCGCGCATCTCCTCCAGTGCGAAGGTCTTGTCGGGCTGGTCGAGGCGGGCGAGACGGAAGTTGGGCGCCGGCTTGTCGATCAGCGGTGACGGCACCTCGCGCGGGTTGAGGGTGAGGCCGAAGGCGAGGAAGCCGGCGAGGCCGAAAAAGAGCAGCAGCGGTACGAGAAACTTGGCTTTCATGGTTGTCCTAGAACGAACTCAGGCGGCAGCGCCGACACGACCGTCCACCGCCGCGGCGGCGTCGCGCGCGGCCAGACGGCGGTAACGACGGTCGGCAGCGGCGAAGATGCCGCCCAGGCCCATCAGCACGCAGCCCACCCAGATCCAGCTGATGAAGGGCTTGTAATAGAGGCTGACGATCCACGAGCCATCCTCGAGCTGTTCGCCGAGCGACACATAGACGTCGCGGAACACACCGATGTCGAGCGCAGCCTCGGTCATCGGCATGCCTTGCGCCCGATAGAGGCGCTTCTCGGGATCGAGCATGCCGAGCACGCGGCCGTCGCGGACGAGCTCGATGTTGCCGCGCGCGGCGTCGTAGTTGGGACCATCGGCATCGACCACGCCACGGAACACGAAGGTGTAGCCGGCGAGTTCAGCGTGCTGGCCTTCCTTCATCTTGACGTCGAGGTGACGGTCCAGGCTGCCGACCATGGTCACGCCGATGATGAAGATGCCGATGCCGAGGTGGGCGAGCCACATGCCCCACCACGAGGCCGTGATCGAACGCAGGCGCGAACCCGCCGAAGCGCCTGCACGTTCGCCGAGGCGGCGGGCGAGCAGGCGCAGGCTGGCGAGCACCACCCAGGCGGCGAGCGACAGGCCGAGCGCGGTGCGCCAGGTCAGGTGATCGACGGCCCATGCGCTACCCACGCCGATCGCGACGCTGGCGACGAAGATCGGTGCCACCCTGCGCACCTCGGCGAGCAGGTCATCGTCCTTCCAGCGCAGGAAGGGGCCGAACATCATCAGCACCACCACCGGCGTCATCAGCGGCACGAACACCGCCTCGAAGTAGGGAGGGCCGACCGAGATCTTGCCCAGGTTGAGCGCATCCAGGAACAGCGGATACAGCGTGCCGAGCAGCACCGAAGCCGAGGCCACGGTGAGCAGCACGTTGTTGGCGAGCAAGGACGTCTCGCGCGACACCAGGCTGAAGCTGCCGCCGCCCATCAGCTTGTTGGCGCGTGCGGCGTACAACAGCAGCGAGGCGCCGATCACGATCACCAGCAGGGCGAGGATGTAGAGGCCGCGCTTGGGGTCGGTGGCGAAGGCGTGCACGCTGGTGATGACGCCCGAGCGCACCAGAAAGGTGCCGAGCAGCGACAGCGAGAAAGCACCGATCGCCAGCAGCACGGTCCAGCTGCGGAACGCGCCACGCTTCTCGGTGACGGCCAGCGAGTGCATCAACGCGGTGCCGAGCAGCCAGGGCATGAAGGAGGCATTTTCCACCGGATCCCAGAACCACCAGCCGCCCCAGCCGAGCTCGTAATAGGCCCAGCCCGAGCCGACCGCGATGCCTGCGGTAAGGAACACCCAGGCCACCGTCGTCCACGGCCGCGACCAGCGCGCCCAGGCCGCGTCCAGCCGCCCCGACAGCAGCGCGGCGATCGCGAACGCGAACGCCACCGAGAAGCCGACGTAGCCCATGTAGAGCAGCGGCGGGTGGATGATCATGCCCGGGTCCTGCAGCAGCGGGTTGAGGTCGCGACCCTCGGCGACGCCGGGCAGCAGCCGCTCGAAGGGGTTGGAGGTGACCAGCGTGAACGAGATGAAGCCGGCGCTGACCAGTCCGAGCACGCCGAGCACGCGGGCGAGGAAGGCATCCGGGAGGTGGCGCGAGAACACGGTGACCGCGACCGTCCACAAGGACAGCGACATCGCCCACAGCAGCAGCGAGCCCTCGTGGTTGCCCCACACGCCGGTGATCTTGTACATCAGCGGCGTTTCGCTGTGCGAGTTGCTGGCCGCGAGCTGGACCGAGAAATCGCTCTGGATGAAGGCCCAGGTCAGGCACACGTAGCTGAACAGGATGAAGAAGAACTGCCCCTGCGCGGCGGGCCGGCCGACCGCCATCAAGGCCGCACTGTTGCGCTGCGCGCCGACCAGCGGCACGACCGCCTGCACCAGCGAGAGCACCAGGGCGAGGATGAGGGCGAAGTGTCCGAGTTCGGGGATCATGTCACTGGCTCAGCGTCTGGGAGGCCTTCTGGGCCTGTTCGACCGCATGCGCGGCCTCGGGGGGCATGTAGTTCTCGTCGTGCTTGGCAAGGACTTCGGTGGCTTGGAACACGCCGCCTTCGAGCTTGCCCTGCACCACCGCACCCTTGCCCTCCTTGAAGAGGTCGGGCAGCGTGCCCTTGTAGGTCACCGGGATGACCTTGGCGGTGTCGGTGATCGCGAAGCGCACGGTGACGCCGTCGGCCTCGCGCTGGATCGAGCCGTCCTCGACCATGCCGCCGACGCGGAAGGTCTTGCCGACCGGCGCCTTGCCCTCGGCGATCTCGGTGGGCGTATGGAAGAACACCAGGTTCTGCTGGAAGGCGCTCAGCACCAAGGCGACCGCGGCAACCAGCAGGGCCACTCCGCCGCCGACCAGCATCAGACGTTTGCTACGGGCTTTCATGTTTCCGACTCCATGGCGGGCATCATGCCTTCGCCGTTACGCTTGCCTGCATCCTTGCCCACCGCACGCCGCCAACGCATCAGGCGGCGGATGGTGTCCTTCCGACGCTGGAAGACGAGCACGAGTTC
>JAKLLJ010000198.1 GCA_023150215.1 Thauera sp.
GCGCGAACACGGCGCTCGTCTCCGTCAGCCGCGTCAAGGGCCCGGCGGCCCGGTTCGCGGCTTCCGCCGCTCCTACACGAATCGCAAGCGCGGTGGATTTTGGTTCGGATTTGGTCGCGCGGTGGTTCTGTAGGAGCGGCGGAAGCCGCGAAGCTTTTTCGGCCCGCGCTGGGCGCCACCGCCTAGCGTGCCGCGGTGAACACGGTGAGCACGCCGGTATACCCATACAGCCGGCTGTGGGCGATCTCGCCGCCGGCGAAGAAGCCGGTGAGCGGCAGGTCGCCGATCACGTCGCGGATCACCTCGAGCTCGGCCGCCGGCTTGCCGAAATGCGGGCCGCCGCGGCCCGAGCAGCTCACATACACCGCGCCCAGTGCCACCCGCCCGCCGTCGACCAGCTCGTCGCGGATCTCGCGCGCGGCGCGACGCAGGTCGGCGAGGGCCGCGGCCGGGTCGCGGCGCACGAACATCAGCCAGGCGCCCTTCTCGACCTCGTCGCCGATGGCCACCACCCCCGCACGCGGATCGAGGCCGACGATGTTGCGCACCAGCATGTCCGCGCCGAACGCCGCCGGCGCGACAATCTCCGCGTCCTCCTTCGGGTGCAGGCCGACCAGCGTGCGCGACAGCGCCTCGGCGACCGGCTCGAGCGCCATGTCGGGCGGCAGGCCGAGATCTTCCAGGGCGCAATCGAGCGCGCCGCGGCCGTCGAGCGCGATCACCACGTTGTCCTGCACGCGGCTCACCACGCGCCGCGGCCCGATCGGCTGGCAGCCCTGGGTGACGCGCGACACGACGCCGACCTCGGCGGCAAAGGCCACGCCCGACAGGCCGCCGCCGTCGAACACCGTGTCGGCAATCTGCACGCTGCGCCGGCGCGAGGCGCTGAGCCCGCCGAACAGGTAGCCGCTCGCGGTGCGTGCGGCGAGCTCGGGAAGCAGTTCCTGCAGATCCGGCGTGCGCCCGTCGGCATGCACCAGCGCGGTGTAGGGGTGGAAGTCGGCCCCCTCGGCGCGCAAGGGCTGGATGCCCGAGAACACGCGGAACGCCCGCCGCGGCAGCGCCGCCAGCATCAGCGACAGCGCGGGCTCGTCGAAGTGTTCGGCACCGGTCGCGACCACGCCGATGCCCACGGTGCCGACCCAATGCACGCCGGGCAGCCGGCGCTGCAGCTCGGCGACGATGTCGGCCGTGGCGTCGGCGAGACGGTCGCTCAGGTAGCAGAAGCCGAGGGTGAACTCGGGCATCGCCTCGCGGCCAGCGGCGGCGGCCTGTGCGGTGGCCACGCGCGCATCCTGCAGCAGCGCGTCGAGCGCGCGGGCGAGCGCCACCTGCCAGTCGGGGTGGGCGGCGTGTCCGGTGGCGAAGCGGGTCGGAATCATGTCGGCTCCCGGGTGAGAAAGTCCTCCAGCGCGTGCGCGACCTGCTCGGGCTGGTCGTGCTGGAGGTTGTGGCCGGCATCGGCCACGGTGACTACGCGAACGTCGGCGAAGCAGTCCAGACGGCGCTGCAGTTCATCGGGCTCATCGCCGAAACGATCGAGCACGTAGCCTTGCGCGGAGATCAGCATCAGCGCCGGCGCACGGACGCGACGCCAGCATGCCATCGCGTCCTCGATACGGTAGACCGCGGGGGCGGGGATCTTGTGCCACGGATCACCGGCCATTTCGACCTGGCCGTCGCTGCGCGCACGCGCGAGGTGCTGCGCCAGGAACGCCGCGCGCGCCGGCGTCAGGCGCGGGTTGATGTCGCACAGCCGGCGCGCGAGCGCAGCCGCATCGGCATAGGCGCGTACCGGCGGCGGCGCGGCCTGGGCGTCGAGCCAGCGCCCGAGCACGGTGGGCGCGTCGGCGTCCGCCGGCGGCTTGAGCCCGAGAAAGTCGAGCATCGCAAGCTGGGCCACGCGCTGCGGACGCAGACCGGCGTAGATGCTGGCGATGTTGGCACCCATGCTGTGGCCGACCAGGCGCACCGGCGTATCCGGCGCATAGTGCGCAAGCAGGGCGTCGAGGTCGGCGTAGTAGTCGGGGAACCAGTAGGGCCGGTTCAGCCAGGTGCTCTGGCCGTAGCCGCGCCAGTCGGGGGCGATCAGCTGCCAGTCGTGGCGCAGCGCATCGACCACGAACTGGAAGGTGGCAGAGGTATCCATCCAGCCGTGCAGCAGGAAGACACGCGGCGCATCGGCGGCCCCCCAGCGGCGCACGTTGTAGTCGAGGCCGCGAAGGACGATGCGCTCGGTGGTCGAAGGCTTGAGAACGGTATGGGACATGCGTGCAGGCGACTTTTCCAGGACAATCATGCTTCATTCTAGCCTCCGATCAGGCCCGCCTCCCGGCGTGCCCCGCCCCGCATGACCGATCCCGCCACGCTGCGCCGCCGCTTCCTGGCCGAGCCGCACACGCTGCGCAACGCGCGCGGCGACTTCAGCGCCTGGCATCGTGGCCGGCCGCACTACCTGCTGTGGGCGCTCGATGTGGACCGGGCACCGGTGCGCACACGCGTCGCCGACGCACGGCACGCGCTCGACGGCCTGCTGCTCGACGGCTACCGGCGCCAACCTCACGTCACGCTGGCGCTGTGCGGCTTTCCGGCACAAGCGCCGAGCGCGGCGGACGAGTTCGATGCCGCATGGCTGGACGCCCGTGTCGCGGCGCTGCGCGCGGCACGGATCGCACCCTTCACGATCGAGATCGGCACGCTGGAAAGCTTTTCGTCGGCGCCCTTCCTCTGCGTGCAAGGCGGGGGCGACGCGCTCGACGCGCTGCGCGCCTGCCTGCAGCCCGCCGTCGGCCACCCGCAGGGCGACTACGTCGCGCACGTCACCGTGGGCCTGTACGCCGGCGAGTGGCCCACCGCGGCGGTCGCATCGCGCTTCGCGGCTTTTCGCGCGGGCCCGCCGCTGCGCTGCGAGATCACGCGGATCAGCCTGATGGGCTACGTCGCCGAAGAGATCGGCGGCGCGCTGTTCACGCTCGCCGACTGGCAGCTCGCGGCGCAAACACTGCAGTGGCATGACACCTGCCGTAGCGGCGGAAGCCACGAGCCTTATGCTGTTTGTAGAAGCGGCGGAAGCCGCGAACCCTCTGCGGCTCCCGGAGGCTTCGAACGGCTCGCGGCTTCCGCCGCTCCTACAGAAGGCGGAGCCGCTGGCGAGTCGGGCGGAGCCGTGGGCGTGTTCGGCGGAGCCGCGGGCGAGTCGGGCGGAGCCGTGGGCGTGTTGGGCGGGGCCGCGGGTACGTTGGGCGAGGCCGCGGGTGCGTTGGGCGAGGCCGCGGGTGCGTTGGGCCGAGCCGCGGACGCGTCGGGCGGGGCCCTGGGTGCGTTGGGCGGAGCCGTGGGTGCGTTGGGCGGAGCCGTGGGTGCGTTGGGCGGAGCCGCGGGTGCGTTGGGCGGAGCCGCGGGTGTGTTGGGCGGGGTCGTCGGTGCGAATGGCGAAGCCGCCGGCGCCGGAGGCGGGGCGCGATGATGGCGGCGCGTCCGGCCACCGACGCCGCGCTCCAGCGTCCGGCATCGCCGCTGGCGCTCTTCATCGCCTTCAGCCTGCTCGCGCTGCAGGGTTTTGGCGGGGTGCTTGCGGTGGCGCAGCGCGAGCTGGTCGATCGCCGCAACTGGCTGAGCCGTGCGGAGTTCGTCGAGCTGTACGCGATCGCGCAGATGCTGCCCGGGCCCAACGTGGTCAATCTGTCGCTGATGATCGGCGACCGCTACTTCGGCTGGCGCGGCGCGCTCGCCGCCATCACCGGCATGCTGCTGGCGCCCTTCCTGATCGTGATCGCACTCGCCGCGAGCTACCAGCGCCTGGCGGAGTTCCCCGCGGTGGCGGGTGCGCTGCGCGGCATGGGCGCGGTGGCAGCGGGGTTGATCCTGGCGATGGCGTTCAAGATGCTCGGCACGCTGCGCGGCAACCTGCTCGGGCCCTGGTTGTGCGCGCTGCTCGGCGTGACCGCGCTGGTCGCGATCGCGGTGTTCCGCCTGCCGCTGGCATGGATCGTGATCGGCCTCGGCCTCGTCGGCTGGGCGCTGGCGCGCTGGCGGGTGGCGGTGCTCGACGCCCAGGCGGCTCGCCGGAAGGCTCCGGACGTGACGGCCCAATCCCCCGCTGCGGGCGGCAAGCCCGGCTCGCAGCCCTGAACGGCAGGCCCGGGAACCGGAGTCGCGCACATGCTGAACACCCTGCCGGCGGGCGAGCTGCTCGACCTCTTCCTGCACTTCCTGATGCTGTCGCTGCTGTCGATCGGCGGCGCGATGTCGACCGCGCCCGAGATGCAGCGCTACTTCGTCGTCGAGCGCGGCTGGATCGGCGAAGCCGACTTCACCACCGCGATCGCGCTCGCCCAGGCCGCACCGGGGCCCAACGTGCTGTTCGTGCCGGTGCTCGGCTTCCAGGCCGCCGGCCTGCCCGGCGCCGCGGCAGCCTTGGTGGGCATCCTGCTGCCCTCGACGCTGCTCTCGCTCGGCGTCAGCCGCTGGGGCGCGAGCCGGCGCGACACGCCGCTGGTGCGCGCATTCACCGCCGGGCTGGCGCCGGTGACCGTAGGCCTGGTGTTCGCCACCGGCTGGCTGCTCGCGCTGCCCTTCCTCGGCGATGCGGCGCACCGCAACGGCGCGCTGGTGCTGATCGTACTGACCGCGCTGGTGACGCTGAAGACGAAGCTGGCGCCGATCTGGATGATCCTGGTCGGCGCGCTGCTGGGGGCAGCGGGGATCGCCTGAGGCACGCAGCTCGGTGACGCCGCCATCGCAGGCGGCTCCGCGCGGCCCCCCCCTCTTCCCCGGAGCCGTGGCGATCTGCTACAACCGCCGCTCCCAAACCCTTCCGGCAAGCGCACGCACACGCGTCCGGCCGTCCCAAGCCCATGGAAACAGTCGATACCGTCGTGATCGGCGCCGGCGTGGTCGGCCTCGCGTGCGCGCACAGCCTGGCCCGCGCCGGTCGCGAGGTGGTGGTGGTCGAGCGCGAGTCCGCCTTCGGCACCGGCATCAGCGCGCGCAACAGCGAGGTGATCCACGCCGGGCTGTACTACCCGCCCGGCTCGCTCAAGGCGCGGCTGTGCGTGGCGGGCCGCGAGCGCCTGTATGCCTGGTGTGCGGAGCACGGCGTGAGCCACGCGCGCTGCGGCAAGCTGGTGGTGGCCAGCAGCGCGGCGCAGCTGCCGGCGCTGCTGGCGATCGCCGAGCGCGCACGCGCCAACGGCGTGCACGACCTGCGCCCGATCGACGCCACCGAGCTCGCCAAGCTGGAGCCGGCGCTCACCGGCCACGGCGCGCTGCTGTCACCCTCGACCGGGATCGTGGACAGCCACGGCCTGATGCGGTCCCTGCTCGGCGAGGCCGAGCGCCATGGCGCGATGCTGGCGCTCGGCAGCGCGGTGGTGGCGGGCCATGCGGAGACCGACGGGATCGTGCTGCGCACCGGCGGTGCGGCGGCGACCGAGCTGAAGGCGAGCTGGGTGATCAACGCCGCAGGGCTGGACGCCCCAGGGCTCGGGCGTGCGATCGCCGCCCCCGCCTCGGCGCACGCCCCGCGCCCCCATTACGCGCGCGGGGTGTATTTCAGCCTTGCCGGCAAGTCTCCTTTCTCGCGCCTGATCTACCCGCTCCCGGAGGCGGGCGGGCTGGGCGTGCACCTGACCCTGGACCTCGGCGGCCAGGCCCGCTTCGGCCCCGACGTGGAGTGGATCGATGCGCCGGACTACACGGTGGATCCCGCACGCGTGGAGCGCTTCGCCAGCGCGATCCGGCGCTGGTGGCCCGACCTCGACGCCACGCGCCTGCAGCCCGGCTACGCCGGCGTGCGCCCGAAGATCGTCGGCCCCGGCGAGCCCGACGCCGACTTCCGCATCGACGGCCCCGCCGCGCACGGCACGCCGGGGCTGGTCCATCTGTACGGCATCGAATCGCCCGGGCTGACCTCGGCGCTGGCAATCGGTGATCTCGTGGCGGCGATCGTGGCGGGCGGGCGGGGATGAAGGCCGGTGTTTGCGCGGCGGGCCAACGCCGGCAAGAGCAGCGACCTCGCCTGTAGGAGCGGCGGCAGCCGCGAACGGCGGCGGTGGTGATCGTGCCGGCGTTCGAGGTCGGCGCGGGCGGGTTCGCGCCTGCCGGCGCTCCTACAGGGGTTGTCGCTGCTCGTGGGTTTGAATTCGCGCCTGCCGGCGCTCCTACAGGGGCTGTCGCGCTGGTGGGTTTGAATTCGCGCCTGCCGCCGCTCCTGCAGGGGCTGTCGCTCGCAGGTTTATGTAGGAGCGCCGGAAGGCGCGAATTCGAGGCTCGACCACCCGGCAAATTCAAGTCCCCCGCCCCCGTGGACAAAAAAAAGCGGCTGCCGGCCTGTGAGGGCCGGACACGCCGCAGAGGGGAGAGACGGTAGGACTCAGGCCGCCGCGACGAGCGCGGGGACTGCATCGAAGAGGTCGGCCACCAGGCCGTAGTCGGCGACCTGGAAGATC
>JAKLLJ010000199.1:0-1817 GCA_023150215.1 Thauera sp.
CGTACGCCGGCGGCAAGCCGCTGCACGGCAGCCTGGCCTTCCACTGGGCGCGCATGATCGAGATGCTCTTCGCCGCCGAGACCATCAAGGACCTGCTTCACGACGACGACCTCTCCGGCACCGAGCTCATGACGAGCGGCGAGCGCCGGCGCGAGGGTGTGGGCGTGATCGAGGCCCCGCGCGGCACCCTCTTCCACCACTACCAGGTGGGCGACGACGACCTCGTCACCATGGCCAACCTGATCGTCTCCACCACCAACAACAACCAGGCGATGAACACGGCGGTGCGCGAGGTCGCGAAGCAATACCTCCACGGCCAGGAGATCACCGAGGGCCTGCTCAACCACATCGAGGTCGCCATCCGCGCCTTCGACCCCTGCCTGTCCTGCGCCACCCACGCGCTCGGCAAGATGCCGCTGGAGCTCATCCTGGTGGACGCCGCGGGGATGGAGCTGGACCGGAAATACAAGGCCTGAGGCATGCCCAGGGAAGACGGCGTTCCGGCGCAACATCACGATGTGCATGGCCTGGGTTGTGAATCCCGGGGGGAGGCGGTGACGCCCGCTCCATTGCTGGTATTCGGCTGGGGCAATCCGAGCCGAGGGGACGATGCACTTGGGCCGCTGTTCGTCGAGGCGGTCGAGGCGATGACGCTGCCCGGCGTCGAATGCCTGACCGATTTTCAGCTCCAGGTCGAGCACGCGCTGGACCTGCGCGGACGCCACCGGGTGCTGTTCGTCGATGCTTCGAGCACCACCGGGCCGCCCTTCGCACTCCAGCGCATCGCAGCTGCCCGCGACGACAGTTTCACCACCCACGCAGTCTCGCCACAGGCCCTCCTGCAGGTATACAAGGACATCGAAGCCAGGCCCGCCCCGCCCTGCTGGCTGCTCGCCATCCGCGGCGAGTCATGGGCGCTCGGCGCCCCGCCCGGCGCCACCGCCTGCGCCAACCTGCGCGCCGCCCTCGCCGCCTTCAGCAGCTGGCTCACCCCCCCGCCCCCGTAGGAGCGGCGGCAGCCGCGAACCGGGCGCGGCAGCAGATGACGGCGGGTGGGAGGATCGACGCCGCTTTCGCGCCTGCCGGCTCTCCTACAAGGGAAATCGGGCGTCGTCGCCCATCCCGAGCGCCCCGCCTTCCTGTAGGAGCGGCGGCAGCCGCGAACCGAGCGCGGCAGCGGGCGACCGCGGGCGGGCGAGAGAACCGACGCCGCATTCGCGCCTGCCGGCGCTCCTACAAGGGACCGGGACAGTTGTTGCGCATCTAGAGTCCGCGCAGCTGCTCGAGGGCCTCTTCCACGCGCTCGACCGCAATCACGTTCAGCCCCTCGATCGGATGCTTGGGCGCGTTGGCACGCGGCACGATGGCGGTGTCGAAGCCGAGCTTGGCGGCTTCCTTCAGGCGTTCCTGCCCGCGCGGCGCGGGACGGATTTCGCCGGCGAGGCCGACTTCGCCGAACACGGCCAACCCGCGCTTCAAGGGCCGATCGCGCAGCGAGGAAAAGATGGCAAACAGAATCGCGAGGTCGGCAGCCGGCTCGGTGATCTTGACCCCGCCGACGGCGTTGACGAACACGTCCTGATCGGAACACACGATGCCGGCGTGACGGTGCATCACCGCGAGCAGCATCGCCAACCGGGTCTGCTCCAGGCCCACCGACAGCCGGCGCGGGTTGGGGCTTTGCGAGGCGTCGACCAGGGCCTGGATCTCGACCAGCAGCGGGCGGGTACCTTCCTGGGTGATCAGCACGCAACTGCCTGCGACCTGCTGCGAGTGCTGCGACAGGAAGATCGCCGACGGGTTGGAGACGCCGCGCA
>JAKLLJ010000199.1:1827-6441 GCA_023150215.1 Thauera sp.
GCGGGCCGGCGAGCGTGCCGTCCTTGGTGACGTGGCCGACGAGGATCAGGCTGGTGCCGCTCTGCTTGGCGAAGCGGGTGAGCTGGGCCGCGCACTCGCGCACCTGGGCGACCGAGCCGGGCGCGGACTGCAGGGTTTCGGAATAGACGGTCTGGATCGAGTCGATCACCGCCACCCGCGGGCGTGCCTCGCGCAGGGTGTGCAGGATGCGTTCGAGGTTGATCTCGGCCAGCATCTGCAGCGGTGACGGCGGCAGCTGCAGGCGTTGGGCGCGCAGCGCGACCTGCTCGCCGGATTCCTCGCCGCTGACGTAGATCACGGCGCTGCCGGCGGACGCCCTGCCCGCCTGTGCCGACAGATCGGCCAGATTGGACAAGGCCTGCAGCAGCAGCGTGGACTTGCCGATGCCCGGGTCGCCGCCGATCAGCACCACGCCGCCGGCGACCAGGCCACCACCGAGCACGCGGTCGAACTCGTCGAGGCCGGTGGGCTGGCGCGGCGCCTCCCGCGGCTCGAGCGCGGACAAGGGCTGCAGGCGGCTGGTCTCGCCGGCCAGCGCGGCAAAGCGACTTCCCACAGCCGCTGCGGCCGGCTCCAGCACGGTTTCGACCAGAGTGTTCCAGGCTTGGCACTGCGGGCACTGGCCCTGCCAGCGCAGCGCCTGCGCGCCGCACTCGGTGCACACGAAGGCGGTCTTGCTGCGCGCCATCAGCGTGGCCCGCCGACGGCTTCAACGATCAGGCACGACAAGGTCTCAGACCCCTTCTTCCTCGCGGGCGATGCGGGCAAACTCCTCGCACGCGTAGTCGGCAAAGGCGGTGATCAGGCGCGAGCGGAACTTGTCGCGCGGGACGATGACCTCGAGCGGCGTGTAGGTGCGCGGCTGCAGCGGGATGGCGACCAAGCGTCCCTCCTCGACGTCGCGATGGATGGCGCGGCGGGAGGCAATCGCAAAGCCGAGCCCGGCGGCAGCCAGACGCTTGACGGCGGCCAGGCTGCCGAGTTCTGCGCACAAGGTGATCTCGCTGCCGGCGACGCCGGCCGCCTCGAAGAAGTCGTCGGCGATCTGGCGGATGCCGTTGCCCGGATCGCGATCGATGAAGGCATGTCCCACGAGGTCGCGCGCGGCGAGCTGTTCGAACTTTGCGAGCGGGTGCGCGGGGCTGCAGATCACCAGGAGTTCGTCGCGCGTCGTGCTGCGCCGCTCGATCGCATTTTGCTCGGTTGCGATCTCGATCAGCCCGATGTCCAGATCGCGCGCGGCAACGCGGTCCTCGGTCAGTTTCGAGGTGCCGACCACCACACGCGGCAGCACGCCTGGATAGCGGCGCTTGAAGCCCTCGAGGATCTGCGGCAACCAGTAGGCGGCGATCGTCGTGCTGGCGCCGATCTTGAGCTGGCCGGCAAGCTCGTCGGTGAGCTCGGAAACGCGCGAGTCGAGCTCGGCAGACAGGCCGAGGATGCGTTCGGCGTAGGCCAGCACGAGCTCGCCCGCCGGGGTGAGCGTGATCTTGCCGTGACCACGATCGAGCAGACGGGTGTCGAAGTGCTCCTCGAGCTGCTTGATCTGGAAGGTGACCGCCGGTTGCGTCATGTGAAGGTGCTCGGCGGCACGGGTAAAGGAGCCGTGTTTCGCTACCGCGTGGAATACCTGAAGTCTGCGATCTGCCATGGTCTGGATAAGTACGATTTATATACCGGAATTAAAGCACAATCCTCGGCGTTCGGGGGCGTGACGGCAGCGCCGCCAGGGTGCCGTCGTCATGCCATTGGCACGGCAGGGCAAACAGCCCCGCAGGCCGCCCTGGAAAACGCTTGCGGCCCCTTCCCGGCGCCCTGAGCAAGATCATCACGGCGGCGCCGGCTTCATGTTATAAACCGCGCTTCCACCTCATCGCGATCGCCATGCTGCGGGACATGGCCTCACCTTCCGAATACGAACCGCTGCTCAAGCTGTTCTTCACCGTTTCCTATGTCGCGCTGGCCGCTTTCGTTGGCGCCTTCGCCGATTCGATGCCGAAGTGGCGGGTCATGCTGATCAGTAACACGATCAAGATCGGCGGCTGCCTGATGCTGTTCCTCGGCGTGCATCCGCTGTTCGCGTACGCCGTGATCGGCCTCGGCGCCGCGGCCTACTCGCCTGCCAAGTACGGCATTCTCACCGAATACCTGCCGCACCGCCTGCTGGTGGTGGCCAATGGCTGGATCGAGGGACTGACGGTGGCGGCGATCATCGTCGGCACCGTGATGGGCGGGGTCATGATCCGCGGTGATGTGTCGAGCGCGTTGATGGGCCTCGGTCTGCCATGGGTCGATACGGCCTTCGAGGCCGGCGTGCTCGTGATCGGCAGCCTGTACCTGGTCGCCGCCGTGTTCAACGCCTACATTCCCGACACCGGCGTTGACCACAAGCCGCTCAAGAGCAATCCGCTCTACCTGATCCACGACTTCAACCACTGCCTGCGCCTGCTCTGGCGCGACAAGCTGGGCCAGATCTCGCTCGCGGTCACCACGCTGTTCTGGGGCGCGGGGGCGACACTTCAGTTCATCGTGATCAAGTGGGCCGAGCACAACCTCGGCATGAACCTGTCGCAAGCCTCGATGCTGCAGGGCGTGGTGGCGATCGGCGTCGCCACCGGCTCGGTGCTTGCGGCACGCTATATCTCGCTGCGCCGCGCGATGAACGTGATTCCGCTCGGCATCGCGATGGGGCTGGGGGTGATGACCATGGTCGGTGTCACCGAGGCGTGGATCGCGATGGCGCTGATGGTGCTGGTCGGGGGACTTGCGGGCTTCTTCGTGGTGCCGATGAACGCACTCCTGCAGCACCGCGGCCACATCCTGATGGGCGCGGGTCACTCGATCGCGGTGCAGAACTTCAACGAGAACCTGTCGATCCTGATCATGACCGGCACCTATGCCTTGCTGATCATGCTCGGGCTGTCGATCAACGTCGTGATCGTGATGTTCGGGCTGTTCGTGGCCGGCACCATGCTGCTCGTGAAGCGCCGCCACGAGGCCAACCAGCGCGAGTTCGACAATGTCTCGCTGCTCGAGGACCGCTTGCACTGAGCGCTCGGGAGCGCGCCGCCGCAGCCTTCGCGGCTTGCCTCGCGCGTGAAGGATGCGCGCCGGGATCGGGGCGCGGTGGCCGGTGGCGGCTCAGCGGTCCGCGTCTGCCATCAGCCTGCGCGCGAAGCACAGGTCTTCCCACGCCTTGGCCTTGTCCTGCGGGTTACGCAACAGGTAGGCAGGGTGATAGGTCACCACCACCGGGATGCCGCCGCGCTCGAGGCGTTTGCCACGCGCCGCGGCGATCGCGACCTCGCGGTCGAGCAAGGCTTGCGCGGCGGGTCGGCCGAGCGCGACGAGCAGGCGCGGTTGCACGAGCGCGATCTGACGCTCGAGATACGGGCGGCAGGCGGCGAGTTCATCGCGTTCGGGCGTGCGGTTGTGCGGCGGGCGGCACTTGACCGCGTTGGCGATGTAGACGTCCTCGCCGCGCGCCAGGCCGATCGCCGCGAGCATGTTGTCGAGCAGGCGTCCGGCCTGGCCGACGAAGGGCTCGCCGCGCTGGTCCTCCTCCGCACCGGGCCCCTCCCCCACCAGCATCCAGCGCGCGCGGCGATCTCCGACCCCGGGCACCGCCTGCTTGCGGCGCTCGCACAGCACGCAGGCGGCACAACTGCGGATGTCGGCCTCAAGCGCGTCCCAGTCGAGCGCGGCAATGCGCGCCTCGCGTGCCGGGTCGGCATGGGTGGGGATCTGCTGCGTGGCGCGAGCCTGGGGCTGGGGCGGCGGCGGAGTCGTCGGCGCCGCGGGAGCGCGCTGCGCTTGCTGGAACACCCGCACGGCGACGGCGTGGACCGGTTGCGCCGTCTCGGCTCGAGGGGCGTGCGCGGGACGGGCATCCACAAGGGCCAGCGGCGGCCGCGGGGGCGGACTCGCCACGGCAGGTTGCACCACGTCCGCCTCGGCTCCCGGCTCCGCCTCGCCCGCCTCGACAGCCCGGGCGCGCAGCCGCCACACCGGACCGAGGCCCATCTCGCGCAGCACCGCATCACGGCGGGAAGACAGGCGTGGTGCGATCACAGCGCACGCCTCATCACGACCGCGTCCTCGCGGCCTGCACGGCCCGGATAGTAGCCGCGCCGGCGACCGATCTCGATGAAGCCGCAGCGCGCATAAAGGCGTAGCGCCGAGGCGTTCGACGGCCGCACTTCGAGGAAGAAGGTTTCACTACCGCGCGACCGTGCGCTGGCGGCCAGCCAGTCAAGGAAAAGGCGACCCAGCCCCCTGCCCTGCATCGGCGCCACGATGCCGATGTCGAGCAGGTGGGACTCGTCGAGTATGTGCATGACCACGGCGTAGCCGGCAGGTTCGCCATCGCACGTCAAGACCCAGGCGTCGTGGCCGCTGGCGAGCGAATCGACGAAGTTGCCACGCGTCCACGGATGGGCATGCAGTTCGGCCTCCTGGGCGCACACCCAGTCGAGGTCTGCCTCGCCGATCGGCACGAAGCCGAGTGCCGGCATCAGGCGCGCCCCCCGCGGGCGAGGCGCTCGGCGGTCGTGAGTGCGACCTTGTCGCGCACGTATAGCGGCGCGGCGAATT
>JAKLLJ010000019.1 GCA_023150215.1 Thauera sp.
GGGACTCACGCTCGCGATGGACGCGACATCCACTTCTCCTTCACCAAAGGACTCGATCCTGCCGTTCCACCTCCACCCCATGCCACCACACTGATCCTCGGTGAACCCGGTGCGGGCAAGACCAGCCTGTTCCAGCTCCTGCTGCGCTACTACGAGGTCACCGACGGTGGCATCCGCATCGGCGGTCGCGACATCCGCGAATTGCCGTTGCGCACCTTGCGTGCCGGCATCGCCCTCGTTCCCCAGGATCCGGTGATCTTCTCCGCGAGCGCGCTCGACAACATCCGCTACGGCCGCCCCGAGGCCTGCGACGACGAGGTGATCGCGGCCGCCCGCGCCGCGGCTGCCGACGAGTTCATCGCCCGCCTGCCCGAGGGCTACGCCACCTTCCTCGGCGAGCGCGGCACGCGGCTGTCCGGCGGCCAGCGCCAGCGCATCGCGATTGCGCGCGCGATCCTCAAGGGTGCGCCCATCCTGCTGCTCGACGAGGCCACCAGCGCGCTCGATGCCGAATCCGAGATCCTCGTGCAGCAGGGCCTGGCGGCGGCGATGCAGGGGCGGACGACGCTGATCATCGCGCACCGCCTGGCGACGGTGCAGAAGGTGGACCGCATCGTGGTGGTAGACGGCGGCCGCATCGTCGAGACCGGCACCCCGGCCGACCTGCGTCGCCAGGGCGGGCTGTATGCGCGGCTGGCGGCGCTGCAACTGGACGGATAAGGGGCGGAGCGATCGCACGCCCCGTATCGACAGCCGCTCGCGGTGTGTATCGTTGCGATGGCTTGGCCGACCGTCGTGTCGTGTCCGAGCGGCGCAGGCGCCTCATGGGCTTCGTCAGGGCAGGGTGCGCTCGCGCACGAAGCGCGGAAAGCGCGGCAGCCCGGTGGGGGTGAGTTCGCGGTGGCGGTAGGTGACGAGTGCGCCGATTGCGGGCGGGTTCGCACGCAAGGCGTCGGTGAGGCCGCTGCCGATGCGGAAACGTCGACCGTCGTCCGCCTCCACCAACAGGGCGCCGACCTTGCCCTGCAGGCGACCCCTGCCGGGGAGGTAGCCGAGCACGCGCGCCTCGGCGTCGAGCCAGGGGGTGAGCTTGAGCAGCGCGTTGCTGCGTCCGGACTGCCATCGCGCGTCGGCGCGGTGGAGCATCAGTCCTTCGCCGCCCCCGGCGACGGTCTCGTCAAGCAGCTGCTGCAGGCTTGCGCGATCGGGTACGCGCTGCTGCGCGACCATTTGCAGCCAGGGCACCTTCGCCGCCGCGACGATGTCGCGCAATCCTTGTAGCCGGGTGGTGAAGTCGCCGCTGGCGGCGGGCCGGTCGAAGAGCATGTAGCGCACCTCGCGCCAGGCGGGGTCCTGCGGATCTTCGCGGCGGATCAGCCCGGAGAGTTCGTCGAAGCGCCGGCGGCCGAGCCAGAGTTCGCCGTCGAGCGGGGTGGGTGGCAGGGCGGCGAGGAACCAGTCCGGGGCGCGGATCTCGCGTCCGCTGCGAAAGCAAAGCCGGTGGCCGTCCCACAGCGCGCGCACGCCGTCGAGCTTCTCGCTGACCCAGTAGGCGGCGGGGTCGATCGAAGCTTCGTAGCGCAGTGCGAGCATCGGGGCGGGCGTAGGCGGCGCCTCGGCGCGGTGGGGTGGAGTCGGCGCGGCAACGCTGGGCATCTGCGCGAGCGAGAGTGCCGGCAGCAGGCCAAGCGCGAGGATCAGCACGTGCCGTGCTGCGAGAGCCGAACGACCGAAAAGGCTCGCGGCGTGCGCTGATTCGGCGAAAAGCATGGCCGAGCTGAGGTGCGCTGCAGTGTCGGGCTGGGGCGACGAACGGTGCATGGCCGGGCGGTAGAATGATGACGAAGGCATTGTAGGTGGCGCGCTTGCGCATCGCCAGCCCTTCCTTCACGTGCTTGCTGGATGCCGCTTCGGGCGGAACTGGCGGGAGTCGCGGTAGTAGTGCGCGCAGGCGCTGTCGGGGGTGACCCCCGGAATGCCGAGCAGGGGCAGCGGCGCCAGGCTGCGTGGGGTGAGGAGGTCGATGGCGGCCTCGAGGTGGTGCGCGAGCCAGGCGTCGGTTTCGGCCAGCGCATCCGTCGCGGGCAGCCCCAGCCAGGCCGGATCGACGACGCGGTAGAGCGCCTTGGCGCACAGGCCGACGAAGGGTGCGCGCAACTGGTCCCAGCTGCCGTGGCCGAAGACCAGGAAGCGGGTGCTTGCCAGCAGGTGCGTGCGCCGGTTCCAGAACGCTTCTTCCCAATCGTGCGCGGCGAGCAATGCGGGGATCTCGGCGTCGGCCGACACCACGACGATGCCGCATTCGTCGAACTGGGTCAGCGCGTCCCGCCTGGGGCCGCGCCCGGACAGGCCGGCAATCTCGCGCGCGCGCGCTTCGGCCAGGTGCAGCCGGTTGCACGCCGATTTTGTGCGCGGCCACGCACACCAGGCGAGCGCATTGAAGAAATCGTGCCAGTCGCCGTCGCGGGTGGGGACTTCGCCGCTGGCGAAAATGCGCTCCTCATAGCTGGCGTGGCCGCCGATCGGTGGTGCCACGAAGCGGATCGGTACCCCGCTGCCGCTGTGTGCATCGGCAGCGGCGTCGCCGAGCAGGGTATTGAGCGCTGCGTGCGCGGGAACGCCGGTTGCGGTGAAGCGGGCCAGCCAGGGCGCGATCGGCGCAAACAGGGGGTGCCTGGCAAAGGAGGCCGGGATGTCGTCGACGGGATCCATGGGCTGAATTTTGCCCCGGCGAAGGGATTTGCGCAGATCGCTGCGTTGCGTGGGGGCAGCGGGGATGGAGCGGGGATGGCGAGGGTTGGGGGCGAGTGGTTCGCGGCTTCCGCCGCTCCTACAGAGGCACTTGCAGGCGTGGCGCAAGCCGTTAGCCGCGAAACGCGGGATTCGTGTGCGGGCCAAAAGTTCCACGGCCGTGTTCGCGCCTTCCGGCGCTCCTACAGAGAGGCGCCGGGCGCCTCGGTCCGTTTGTAGGAGCGCCGGAAGGCGCGAACGCATGCGTGGCTGCCAGCCTTCGCCATGCCCGCCGCCCGCTCAGGCCGCCTGCGCTGCCGGCGCCACGTCGAGCGCCGGCTGCAGGCGATTGATCCCGCTGACGATGGCGCGGATCGATGCGGTGACGATGTTGCTGTCCACCCCCACGCCGTAGCGGTCGCCGCCCTGCCCGCCTGCCTCGGTCAACTCGAGGAAGGCGCAGGCCTGGGCGTTGCCACCGTCCTCGCTGGGGGCGATCGAGCGCTCCTCGAAGCTGCGCACCTGCACGTCGATGCCGGCGCCGCGCAAGGCGTGGATGGCGGCGTCGATCGGGCCGTTGCCCTCGCCCACCAACAGATGGCGGGTGCCGCCGATCTCCACGACGAGGCGGATGCCCTGCGCCGCGCCGTGCTCGAAGAGGTGATGCTCGACGTAGCGCACTGGCTCGACGCTGTCGAGGTAGGTGCTGCGGAAGAGGTCCCAGATCGCCGCTGCCGACATCTCGCCGCCGCTGGCGTCGGTGACCTGCTGCACCTCGCGCGAGAACTCCACCTGCAGGCGGCGCGGCATCACGATGCCGTATTCGGTCTCGAGCAGGTAGGCGATGCCGCCCTTGCCGGACTGGCTATTGACCCGGATCACGGAGTCGTAGCTGCGGCCGACGTCGGCGGGGTCGATCGGGAGGTAGGGTACGTTCCACGGAGCGCCAGCCTTTTGGGCGGCGAATCCCTTCTTGATGGCGTCCTGGTGGGAGCCGGAGAAGGCCGTGAACACGAGATCCCCCACATAGGGGTGGCGTGGGTGGATGGGCAACTGGTTGCAGTACTCGACGGTGCGCGCGACCGCGTTGATGTCCGAGAAGTCGAGCCCGGGCGACACGCCTTGCGTGTACATGTTGAGCGCGAGGGTGACGATGTCGACGTTGCCGGTGCGCTCGCCGTTGCCGAACAGGCAGCCCTCGACGCGATCGGCGCCGGCCATCAGGCCGAGCTCGGCGGCGGCCACGCCGCTGCCGCGGTCGTTGTGCGGGTGGAGCGAGAGCACCACGCTGTCGCGACGGGCCAGGTTGCGGTGCATCCACTCGACCTGGTCGGCGTAGACGTTGGGGGTGGCGACCTCGACCGTGGCGGGGAGGTTGATGATGACCTTGTTGTCGGGCGTCGCGCCCCATTCGGCGGTGACGGCGTCGCAGACTTCCCTGGCGAAGTCGAGCTCGGTGGCGGAGAAGGTCTCGGGGCTGTATTCGAGGGCGATCTCGGTGCCCTCGGTCTTCATCTGCTCGCCGATCTGCCTGATCAGGCGCACCGCGGAGACCGCGAGCGCGACCACCTGCGGCTTCTCCATGCCGAACACCACTTCGCGGAAGGTGGGCGAGGTGGCGTTATAGACGTGGATGATCGCCCGCGGCGCCCCGCGCACCGACTCCATGGTGCGGCGGATGAGGTCCTCGCGCGCCTGGGTGAGCACCTGGATGGTGACGTCCTCGGGGATGTGGCCGCCCTCGATCAGGGTGCGCACGAAGTCGAAGTCGGTCTGCGAGGCCGACGGGAAGCCGACCTCGATCTCCTTGAAGCCGATCTCGCACACGGTGCGGAACATGCGCATCTTGCGCTCGACGTTCATCGGCTCGAACAGCGCCTGGTTGCCGTCGCGCAGGTCGGTGCTCATCCAGATCGGGGCGCGGTCGATGAGCTTGTTCGGCCACTGGCGGTCGGCGAGCGCGATCGGGGCGAAGGGGCGGTACTTGGCGGCGGGCTTGGGCAACATCATGGCGCGGTCCTCGTGGGCGTGGCGTGATTCAATGGACGAAAGTTTACGCCGGGAACGGTGGCAAACGATTGCGTTTTTGCGGTCTAATGACGAATTATTAAGTATAATCGTTCACAAAAAACAATAATATTGAAATTATCTGCCGTTAATTGAATGGCCTGGACCCGACCATGCAACTCGACCGCTACGACCGCCACATCCTCGACCTGCTGCAGCAGGATGGCCGCATCAGCAACCAGGACCTCGCCGAGCGCATCAGCCTGTCGCCCTCGTCCTGCCTGCGCCGCTTGCGTGTGCTGGAAGAGGCCGGCCTCATCCGCGGCTACCGTGCGCTGCTCGACGCCAGGAAGCTCGGCCTGTCGCTGATGGCGCTGATCCACATTTCGATGGACCGCCACACGCCCGAGCGCTTCATCCGCTTCGAGGCCGAGATCGGCGCCATCCCGGAGGTGCTCGAGTGCCTGCTCATCACCGGGCAGGACGCCGACTACCAGTTGAAGGTGGTGGTCGCCGACATGGACGCCTACCAGGAACTGCTGCTCGAGCGCATCACCCGCATTCCTGGGGTTACCGGCGTGCATTCGAGCTTCGTGCTGCGGCGGGTGATCGACAAGACCGCGCTGCCGCTGCCCGGCGCTTGAGCGCGGATCGTGCACAAAGTGGATATATGTCACGTTGTGAGTGGATAGCGGCGGTGCGTGCCGGCGTCCAAGATGCGTGCGTGCGTGGCCTTTGCTCCGCGCCCGAGCCGACCCGACACGAAGTCCGCACTGTGCGGACCCCCAAGGAGACAACATGGACGCCCGCGTTCGCGAACTCGTCAAGGCCACCATCCCCGTGCTCAAGGAGCATGGCGTGGCGCTCACCACCTACTTCTACCAGCGCCTGTTCCGCCATAACCCGGAACTCAAGAACATCTTCAACCAGTCGCACAACGAGACCGGCAAGCAGCCGGTGGCGCTGGCGATGGCGGTGCTGGCCTACGCCGAGAACATCGACGACCCTTCGGTGCTCGCGCCGGTGATCAACCTGATTGCGCACAAGCACGCCAGCGTCGGCATCCGCGCCGAGCACTACCCGATCGTCGGCAAGCATCTGCTGGCCTCGATCAGAGAGGTGCTAGGCGATGCCGCGAGCGACGAACTGATCGCCGCGTGGGGCGCGGCCTACGGCGCGCTTGCCGACGTTTTCATCCAGGCCGAGAGCCAGCTCTACAGCCAGGCCTGCAACCAGGACGGCGGCTGGAGCGGCTGGCGCAGCTTTCGCATCATCGACAAGGTGCGCGAGAGCGAGGAGATCAGCTCCTTCCACCTCGTGCCCTGCGACGGCGGCCCGCTACCGGCCTACCGCGCCGGCCAATACACTTGCGCGCGCGTGTTCGTCCCCGAGCTGGGGGTGATGCAGCTGCGCCAATACACGCTGTCGATCGCACCCTGCGCCATGCACTTTCGCATCTCGGTCAAGCGCGAACCCGCGGGCGCCGCCTCGCCGGCCGGCCGCGTATCGAATCGCCTGCACGATTTCTACCAGGTCGGTGACCTGCTGGAGCTTGCGCCGCCCTTCGGCGAGTTCTACCTCGACGAGACGCATGAGGGCCCGGTGGTGCTGATCAGCGGTGGCGTCGGCATCACGCCGATGATCGCGATGCTCGATCGACTGGTGGTGGCGGCACCGTCGCGCCCGGTGCAGTTCGTGCATGCCTGCCGCAACGCCGCGGTGTTCGCCTTCGGTGCGCATCTGGCGAAGGTGGCGGAGCGCAATGTGCAGGTGAAGCTGCACCTGTTCCACGATGAAGGCCCGGTTGTGGCGCCGGCACAGTCCGGGCGTGTCGACCTGCGCGCGCTCGCGGGCGAGGTGTTGGCGGAGGGAGCCGACTACTACCTGTGCGGCCCGCACGGCTTCCTCGAGGCGCAGATCGCGACGCTTCACGAGTTGGGTGTCGAGTCGGCGCGCATCCATGCGGAGGTGTTCGACACTGGCGGTATCGCAACCTGAGGCGGGGCCGGCTCGTCCGGCTTCGATCCGGCCGCGGGGCCGGGGCGGCGCACGTCGCCTGCACTCGCGGTCCCTCGCGCGCTCGGGGCTTCCCTCGGCGGAGGGCGCCGCGGGGGCGGCGACGCAAACTCGTCGCTGCGCTCCTCAAACATGCGTCGCCTTGTTTCCCTCGCGACGCCCTCCACCTCGGCGCTCCTGAAGTTGGCGTGCGCCGTCCTGGCCCCGCGGCCTCGCGTGGGTGCGGCTTGGACGCCCGGGTCGAGCTGGCTTTCTGTAGGAGCGCCGGCAGGCGCGAATGCGGTGGTTCGAGTCGGGACGTGCGTCGATCTCGGCAATCACATCGATTGCCATGCCGCTGCTTTCGCGCCTTCCGGCACTCCTACATGAACCGCGGCGCTGGGGGTGCGGCTTCCGCCGCTCCTGCAGAGGGCGCGTGGGGGTCTTCGTAGGAGCGCCGGAAGGCGCGAACGGTGCGTTGAAATGGCGGTTGCGCGCGTGCCGTGCGCCGGGTGTTCGCGGCATCCACCGCTCCTATCAGAGGGTGCGCGAGGGTTTGCGTAGGAGCGCCGGAAGGTGCGAACGGGGCTTACTTGTCCGCGTTGGGGAAGAAGAGCTGTTCGCCTTCGATCTTGTACGAGGCGATCGCGCCTTGGCCCTGCGGCGAAACCACCCACTCGACGAACTTCTTCGCCTCGGTCGTTTTCACGTGCGGATGGCGTTCCGGATTGACCACCATCACGCCGTACTGGTTGAACAGCCGGGTGTCGCCTTCGACCAGCACTGCAAGATCGGCACGGTTCTTGAAGCTGAGCCAGGTGCCGCGGTCGGCGAGCACATAGGCGCCGCTCGAGGCCGCCATGTTCAGCGCCGGGCCCATCCCGCAGCCGCATTCCTTGTAGCCGCCGCCCTTGTTCTCGACCCCGGCCGCCTTCCAGTAGCGCAGTTCGGCGGCGTGGGTGCCGCTCTTGTCGCCGCGCGACACGAAATTGCCGTTGCCGGCGGCGAGCTTCCGGAGCGCCTCGGTGATGTCCTTGCCGCGGGTGCCGGCCGGATCGTCCTTGGGGCCGACCAGCACGAAGTCGTTGTACATCACCTTGCGCCGGTCGACGCCGTGGCCTTCCTCGACGAACTTCTGCTCCGCCGCCTCGTCGTGCACGAACACCACATCGGCGTCACCGCGGCGGCCGACGTCCAGCGCCTGGCCGGTGCCGAGCGCGACCACCTTGACCTCGATGCCGGCGGCCTGACGGAACTGGGGCAGAATATGGCCGAACAGGCCGGACTGCTCGGTGGAGGTGGTCGAGGCCACGGTGATGGATGGCGCCTGCTGGGCGTGGGCGGTACCCGTGAGCAGGCCGAGCACGATGACGGCGACGCTCGCCATGTCATTGCGGATGCGGGCGAACGGAGTGGAACTCTTCATGCGGGTGTCTCCTGAATTGTCGTGGATGTGCGCTGACTGCGGCCCGTGGGGCGGCGGGGCGGGTGCATCGAATCTAGGGGGCGGGCAGGGAGCGATCAATATGAAGGAGCATGCATAGGGTGGCGGGACACAGGACGATGTGCCCATCGGCAGTTGCGGGCAGGTGCGATGTACGGCGGGGGCGGTCCGAGTACCGACGAGGCAAGCGCTGCCCTCCCCCCATTCTCTCGTCGGTCACCACCATGGAGCGGGCTGCATGACAAGCCGTGTCATCGAGCGCTGGATCGAAGCACATCTGGCCCGCAAGCGCATCGGCGCCAACTCGCTGATCGTCTCGGTCTATGGCGATCTGATCACGGTGCATGGCGGCGTGGTCTGGCTGGCCGACCTGATCCGCCTGATGGCGCCCTTCGGGCTCAACGAGCGCGTGATCCGTACCAGCGTATACAGGCTGGTCCAGGACGGTTGGCTGGAGTCGGGGCAGATCGGCCGCAACAGTTATTACCGCCTGAGCGCCTCCGCCGTGCGCCGCTCCGAACCCGCCTGGCAGCGCGTCTTCGAACCCGGCGGAGAGGGCTGGGACGGCACCTGGCAACTGGTGATGCTGCCGTCAGCGCTCGATGCGCGTGAGGCCGAGGGCTTGCGCAAGGAGTTGTCGTGGGCCGGCTACGGCACGCTTGCGTCCGGCATGCTGTTGCGGCCGACCGCCGATGCCGCGACCCTGCGCAACATTCTCGACGGCTGCGGGCTGCGTGATCGGGTCGTGCCGCTGACGGCGCGCGGACTGGATGGCGTGACCGCTGCAGCGACTGACGAGCTGGTGCGCGAATGCTGGGATCTGCAAGCGATCGCGGCGACCTACGACAGCTTCATCGAGCACTTCCGGTCGCTGTTGCGACCGCTGCGCGGCGCGAACATCGACCCCGGCCAGGCCTTCTTGGTCCAGACGCTGCTGATGCACGAGTTTCGCCGCGTGCTGCTGCACGACCCGCAGTTGCCCGAGCAGGTCATGCCCAGGCGCTGGAGCGGAGACGCGGCGCGCGAACTGTGCGCCAAGCTCTATCGGCTGACCTGGCCGGCAGCGCGGGCGCACCTCACCAGCACCTGCAGCGCACCCGACGGACCCTTGCCGGCGGCGGCGGCGCAGTTCTTCCGGCGCTTCGGCGGCCTCGACGCCGAAGGAAGGATGCCGGCGGATGCCGGCGACGAGGATTGATCCCGTCGCCCGTGCCGCTGTTCAGGCTTTACTCAGGCCCGGGGCCGCAGGCGGTGCGGGGCGCCTGCCGCCGCGCACCGGGTGGTGTGCGAGGGCGATGCCCTGGGTGAAGGCGGCGCGCCGGATCAGCGTGTATTTGCATAACCCGCCCGCGGCGGTGGCGAGCACGCCCGCCACCGCGAGCACGATCGCCGTGCCGGCGATCCCGACGAGCGCGCCAGCCGTGGCAAGCAGTGCGAGGCTGGCCGGGACGATGCTGCCGAACACAGCGAAGCGGCGCTCGATCGCTGCCAGCGCGCGCAGGCTGGCCACCGGGGCGGCGGATTCGCGCAGGCCGTCGAGGTAGCGTCGCCACAGCAGCAGGCGGGCGAGCACGGCCAGTGCGATCACCATCCCGGCCACCGCATGCAACTCGCCAGGCAGGGTCGCGGCGATCAGGCCGGCGCCTTCGGCCACGCCGGTGAGCAGCATCAGCGGTGCGCAGCGCGCATGGCGCCATGCCGGGATGCCCTTGTCGGCGGTCAGGATGCGCGCCTGGCTGTAGACGAAGGCGAGCCCGCACAGCCCGGCGAGCGCCTGCGCTGCGGGGTGGCTGCTGGCGACCGCGAGCGTGCCGCTGCCGAACAGCAGCAAGGCGACCGCGGCCTCGCGCGTCATCCACGAGGTGCGCAGGTGGCGGAACACGTTGAGCGCGCGCCAGGGGCGGCCGATCTCGAGCCACACGCACAGCAGGCCCGCGGCCGCCAGGGCGAGGCCGGCGGCCATCTGCGCGCGTACGTCCACGCCGGCAAGGCCGGCGAGTGCGGCGAAGAAGACCAGCCCGCCGCCGCTGCCGCCGCAGATGAAGTTGGCCGCGGCGCGCCAGTCCCAGTGTTGCTGCAGGCGCGGGCCAGGCTGGCCGGGCAGGACGTTGCGGTTCGGTTTCATGCGTGATCCCAGATGTAATGGACGCTCGGCCCGGTGCCGAGGTCCTCGTGCATGCGGAAATGCTGGGTGGTGGCGAGTAGCCGACTCACCGTGCTGTCGGGATCATCGATGTCGCCGAAGGCCATCGCGCCCGAGATGCAGGAATTGACGCAGGCCGGGGTGACCTCCGGGTCGCGCCCGGGCACCAGGCCCTTGCCTGCGGCGGCATCGATGCGCTCCTTGCAGAAGCTGCACTTGGTCGCCACCGACAGACGTGCGGGGTCGAAGCGGATCGCCTCGGAAGCGATCGGCGTATCGCCGTAGGCGAAGTGCGCCTCGTGCACGATCGAGCGCGCCTCGTAGGGGCAGGCCATCACGCAGTTGGCGCAGCCGATGCAGACGTCGTAGTCGATGCTCACCAGACCGTCGCCGCGCTTCTGCGTCGCCTGCGTGGGGCAGACGTCCGCGCACGGCGGCTCGGCGCAGTGCATGCACGCCATCGGCAGGAAACTGCGGCGCACGTCGGGGAATTCACCGGTCTCGAGGTCGAGCACGCGCCGCCACTGCACGCCGGGCGGGGTGGCGTTGGCGTTCTTGCATGCCGCGGTGCAGGTTTGGCAGCCAACGCAGCGGCGCAGGTCGATGGTCATCACGTAGCGGGTCATTGCACGATGCTCCCTTCGAGACGGCGGATCGCCACGCGCACGATGTCGGCGCCCGAGCCGGTGGCGTCGGTGAGCTCGAGCGACATCGGCGCCACGGTGTTGAGGCTGGGCATGCCGAAGTCCTTGGCGACCGGCGTGGCCCAGTGATCGAACTGGCCGGGGATCACCAGGGTGTCGGGGCGGATGCCGTGGGCGAGCACCGCCTTGCCGTAGGTGGCGCCGATGTGCGAGCGGATCTCGACGCGGTCGCCGTCGGCGATGCCGAGGCCCTTGGCGGTGTTGGCGTTCATGATCACCCCGGCATGGCCGCGCACGTTCTGCGCCACCTCGCGCATCAGCGCGATGCTGACGTTGCCGCCGGTGTGGTACTGCATGCTCTTGGTGGCGAGCAGCCAGAACGGAAAGTCTTCCGCTCTGGCGCCGCTGCGCACCAGCGCCTGCTCCCAGCGCCCGGGAACGTCGTGCCATTCGGGCAGGGCGGTGTATTCGGAGAGCTGGGTGTCCCACCAGTGCATGTCGTGCTCGTGCAGGCGGTTGCCGAGCTCGCGGCCGATGCGCAGCAGGCGCTCCTGGTAGGGCAGCTCGTAGCGCAGGCCCTTCTCGGCCAGGGTGGGGGTGAGGTACCACGAGCGCTGCGGCATCGGCACGGTGTAGAAGCCGTGCTCCTTGAACCAGGCGAGGTCGTGGGTCTCCTGCCCCTGCGAGAGATCGGTGCTCGCCGCGCGGCAGATGGCGTCCCAGATCGTGTCCACGTCGTGCGTGCGCGTGGGGTCGAGGCTGAAGTCGTAGCCCTCGCCGGCGCGCGGCGAGACGCCGCCGGCGCCGCGGTTGATCGCCTTGTTGTAGGGCTCGAGCAGGCCGGTGCGGCGCGCCAGCTCGGTGCTGATCCAGGTGAAGTCGCGTGCCTCGCCCTGCGGCTCGACCGCCGGCTGGCGCAGCACCACGCCGCGCGCGGTCCAGAACTGCTCGACGAACTTGGTGCCGCCGACCTTGATCATCTGCAGGGATTCGAGGTCGGTGGCCTCGGGCAGCAGCAGGTCGGCGAAGAAGTTGGTCTCGTCCACCGTGTAGGCGAAGGACACGGTGAAGGGGAAGGTGGCGATCGTCTCCACCAGCGTGGGGGTGTCCCAGAACGAGATCGCCGGGTTGGAGCGGTAGATGAACCAGATGTCGGGCAGGGTCGGCTTGGGCATGTTGAAGTCGCGCGGCACCTCGCGCTGGAACATCCACGCCAGCTGGGTGGGACCGAGCGCCTGGCTCCATGCCGAGTTGCCCACGATCGGCACCAGGGTGCGGTGGGCGTTGCGCCCGGTGGGTTGGGCGACCCAGTTTTCCTTGTCGGTGGGGTTGAACTTCTGTGCCATGAAGCCGTCCTCGCCGGCGGTGACGCTGAGGTGGCGGTCGTCGTGCGGGCGGTTCAGCCGCACCGTGGTGCCAAGCGTGCCGCCAGGCACTTCGAGCGCGCCGACCAGGGTCGCCAGCACGGTGCGCGCCCAGCAGCACTCGAACGCGCCCCAGCCGTTGTTGACTGACTTGCCGAGCGTCACCGCCACCGGGCGCAGCGGCATTGCCGCGCCGTCGATCTCGATCGCTTCGCCGATGCAGGCGTTCGCGAGGTACTCGCCGGCGATGCGGCGGATGGTGGCCGCGGGCACGTCGCAGATGCCCTCCGCCCACTCCGGCGTGTACTTGTGCATGTGCTCGACCAGCATCGTGTAGGCGGGCACGCCTTCGACGTCGGCGAGCGGGTGGCGGGCGTCGTCGGCATCCACGGTGACGGCCGCGGTGACGCGGAAGCGGCCCTCGAGCGCGGGTTCGACGCCCGGGGTGTCGAAGGGCAGCGCGCGGCCGGTGGCGGCATCCCACACCAGCGGCCGCGCGCTGTCGGGATCGCGCAGGTAGAGGCCGTCGGGGCCGACCAGATAGGGCGAGGACGTGCGATCGCGCAGGAAGGGCAGGTCGAGCTGGCCGATGCCGTGCTCGCACACCAGCACGTGGATGAGCGCGAACATGAAGGCGGGGTCGGTCTTCGGGCGGATCGGCACCCATTCGGATGCACAGGCGCCGGTGATCGACAGGTGGGGCTCGACCTGTACGCGCTTGTAGCCGCGCACGCGGGCATCGGCGTGGCGGCTCACTGCGCACGGGCCGCCGGAGGCGTCGACGTTGCTACCGATCGAGATCACGTAGCGGCAATGTGGCGTGTCGGCCGCGACGGTGAAGGCGCGGTGCCAGAACTCGCCGTAGAGGTGCTCGGAGTGCACGCACTTGACGCCCTGGCCGGAGCCGAAGCTGAAGTCGATCGGCCCCCACGCGGCGAGGAAAGCGGGAAAGGTGCCCATGTACATCGCCGGCGTGCCGCCATGGCCGAAGCTCGCCGCCACCCGTGGCAGGCCGGACTCGTCGATGAGGCCCTTCTCGCGCACCGCGGCGAGGCGAGTTGCGATGGTGTCGAGCGCCTCGTCCCAGGAGATCGGCACGAAGCCGGGATCCTCGTTGCGCCCCTTCTTGGGGTTGGTGCGCTTCATCGGCTGCAGGATGCGGTGCGGGTTGTAAGTCTTCTGCACCAGGCCGTGGGCCTTGACGCAAACCCGGCCGCGTGCGGGATGGATATCGGCGGCGGCGAAGTTGGGCTCGATCTCGGTGGCGACGTCATCGACCACCTTGACGGTCATGAAGTCGGGACCGGCGACGCAGTTGTAGCAGTAGCTCGGGACCTTGCGTTCGGTACGGGAAGTGTCGGCGCTCATCGCGGTCCTCGCTCAGTGGATGCGTTGCGGGTGGGTGTAGACGCTGTGGCAGTCGCCGCGGGCGAAGCCGATCAGGGTGACGCCGGCGGCCTCGGCCAGGCGCACCGCCATGCCGGTGGGAGCCGATAGCGCGGCGATCGCGGCGATGCCGACGGTGGAAGCCTTTTGCACGATCTCGTAGCTGGCGCGGCTGGTCATCAACACGAATCCGTCGTCGTAACCGGTCCCGCACGCGGCGATTGCCCCGATCAGCTTGTCGAGCGCGTTGTGGCGGCCGACGTCCTCGCGCACCAGCACGACGCTGCCGTCATTCCGGCACCAGGCCGCGGCATGGACCGCACCCGTGAGCTGGAAGAGCGGCTGCAGCGACTGCAGTTCGGTCTGCGCGCGGCGCAGAGCGCCCGCCGCGATCGCGCTGTCGGCGAGGCGTGCGGGCGGCAGCGGGCGCTCGACGAGCTGGCTCAGGCTCTCGATGCCGCACAGGCCGCAGCCGGTGCGCCCGGCAAGCGCGCGCCGGCGTGCCCGCATGTGGGCGAAACGCTCACCGGCGAGCTGCATGCGCACCTCATGGCCGGTGGCGTGCTCGATGACCTCGATGTCGTGGACTTCGCGCGCGCTGGCGGCGATGCCTTCGCTGAGGCTGAAGCCGAGGGCGAACTCGTCGAGATCCTGCGGGGTGGCGAGCATCACCGCGTGCGAGAAGCCGTTGTACACGAGGGCGACCGGTGCCTCTTCGGCGATCGTGTCCTGGATCCGCAGGGCGGGGCCGCTGCTGCGGCGTTCCACGCCATAGCAGCGGTGTGCGCCGAGTGCGGGATGGATGTCGTCATGCATCGCTGGCTCCTGTCGAGAAGTGTCCGTGCCGGGGATCGGCGGGCAGGTTCTTCGAGTTCTTTTTAATGATACAAAAGCAATTTAAAAAATCAATTAAAAAGTATCAAAAATTGAAAATACAAATAAAAATCAAGTAGATAGATTTTGTTTGAAATCAACTATCTTTCTAGGTAAGGAAATTTTGATATGAACATCAGTGCATAGGAGGGCGATGCCGAAATGACTCCTCGCGGTGTGCGGGAGTCGAAGAGGTGGCGCCCCTCAGCCGCCGCGCTGCCGTCGGCAGACTGCCGCGAGGTCCGCAGGCGTGTCGATGTCCTGCCAGTGATCGGCGCTGTCGACCGTGATCTCGACCAGCACGTCGCGATTGCGGGCGAGGAGTGCGCGCGCGCCCTCGTCGCCGGCGAGCGTCAGCAGGTCAGGGCCGAAGCGTGCGGCGAAGCCGACCGGGTGGCCGCGCCGGCCGCTATGGATTGGCGCGGCGATTGCGGCACCGCCGCGCAGGGCGGCCGCAACGAGATGGTGCTGGGCGGTCGGTACGAGTGGCATGTCGCCGAGCGCGATCAGCCAGCCCGTGGCGTTCGCGCTCGCGCCGATCCCGCGTGCGATGCTCGCGCTCATTCCGGCATCGCCGGGTGCACAGCGCACGGTGACTGCGCCCGCCGCGCGCAGGCATTCGTCGAGTGGCCCGGGGGTGTTCGGGACCACCGCGATCACCTGGTCGACCGCGGCGATCAGGCTGGCGCAGGCTGCTTCGGCCACGGTGTGGCCGTCCGCCAGGCGTGCCATCAACTTGTCGCCGCCGAAGCGGCGTGCGGCGCCGGCGGCGAGCAGGAGACCGACGATCAGGCCGCGATTGCCAGCGGACACGCTGCAGACTCCATCGGCTGGGGTTCGACGGTGGCGCTCAGGCACACGCCGTTGCGGCGCGCGGTGAGGTCGGCGATCACGGCGAGCGCGATCTCGGGCGGCGTGCGACTGCCCAGCGGCAGGCCGGCGGGGGCATGCAGGCGGGCGATCTGTGCGTCGTCGAGATCGAACAGGCGCAAGCGTTCGCGACGGGCGGTGCTGGTGGCGCGCGAGCCCACTGCGCCGATGTAGAAGGCATCGGTTTGCAGTGCGTCGATCAGGGCGAGATCGTCGAGCTTGGGGTCGTGGGCGGCGGCGATGATCACGGTGCGGCGATCGGGGCGCATCTCGGCGACGGCGTCGTCGGGCATCTCGGTGACGATCGCCACCCCGGTCAGCGTCCAGCTGTCGCGGTACTCGGCGCGTGGCTCGCTGAGCGTGACCTGATAGTCGAGGGCGAGCGCGAACTGGGCGAGGTAGGCCGAGAGCTGGCCGGCACCGACGATCAGCATGCGCCAGCGCGGTCCGAACGCGGCGGTGAGGCGCGCGCCGTCGAAGACCACCGCGCTGTCGGGCACCGTATCGAGCAACTCGACGGCGCCGCTGGCGAGGGCCAGCCGTCTTGCGATCAGCTCGCCGCGCTCGATGCGGGTGAGCGTCTCGGCGAGCTGGCTGCGGGCGTGGAGCGGCTCCAGCACCAGGCTCAAGGAGCCGCCGCAAGGCAGCTGGAAGCGCCGCGTCTGGTCGGCAGTGATGCCGTAGGTGACCAACTCGGGGCGGGTGGGCTGCTGCGCCCGAAGGCGCTCGCCGAGATCGTCCTCGATGCAGCCGCCGGATACCGAGCCGGCGAGCCGGCCGTCGCCGCAGATCGCCAGCAGCGCGCCTTCGGGCCGTGGCGAGGAGCCCCAGGTGCGCACCACGGTGGCGAGCGTGACCGGCAGGCCGGCGGCCTGCCAGGCGACCGCCTGGCGCAGGGTTTCGAGATTGGCGCTGTCCATGTCAGCCTGCCTCCTGCCACAGGCGGTCGACCAGGCGCTTGGCCAGCACCGCGGTGGCGCGGCGGCGGTAAGCCATGCCGGCGACGGTGGTGTCCATGGCGAGGATGTCGCGCTTGATCGCGAGCGCAATGATGTCGTGCGCAGCGGCATCGAGCGGGCGGCCGACAAGGATGTCGAGGCCGCCGATTGCACACGGACGTGAGGCCACACCGGTGCAGGCGATACGCAGGATGGCGAGGTGCTCGCCATCGCGACGCAGCGCGACCGCCACGCCGCTGAGCGGGAAATCGATCGCGCCGCGCACGCGCGCCTTGGCGTAGGCGCTCTGCCAGCCGGCGGTGAGCGGTACGCGCACCGCGGTGAGCAGCTCTTCGCTGCCGAGCGCCAGCCAGGCCATGCCGTCGTCGCGGTAGAGCTCAGCCAACGGCAGTGTGCGCACTCCGCCGGTGCCGAGGATATCGACGCGCGCGTCGAGCGCGATCAGGGCGGGGGCGACGTCACCGCTGAAGGCCGCATGGCAGCGCGTAGAGCGCGGTGCGACGCGGCAGCCGTCACCGTCGAGCTTCATGCAAAATTGGTTGGCCTCGCGCCAGAACGCGCTCTGGTTGTAGTAGCGACAGCGGGTGTCGAGGCAGAGGTTGCCGCCGAGCGTGGCGCTGGCGCGGTGGGTGGGGCCGGCGACCGCGCGCGCGGCTTCGGACAGTGCCGGCAGCGCGGCGGCCACCTGTGGATCGGCGGCGAGCGCTGCCAGCGTGCATGCGGCGCCGATGTGCAGCTCGTCGCCGCTGCGGCGGATGAAGTCGAGTTCGCGGACGGCGGCGAGTTCGATTACCGCCGGGGTGCGCACCAGGCCACGGCGCATGTTGGGTAACAGGTCGGTGCCGCCGGCGACGAAGCGGCTGTCGGGATGCGCCGCGCGTAGGCGCACCGCGTCGGCGGCGGTCTCGGGACGGAGCAGGACGAAATTGGGCATGGACGACATCAGGCGTCTCCTCGAACGGGTTCGGCACGCGGCCGGCGGGTCTTGCGGTGGAGCAGGTCGTACATGCGCTCGGGGGTGACCGGCAGCGTCGTCGGACGGCGGCCGACGGCGTCTTCGATCGCGGCGGCGAGCGCAGGCAGGAAGCCAGCGAGCGGACCTTCGCTGGCTTCCTTGGCGCCGAAGGGGCCGTTGGGATCCAGGCTCTCGACGATGTGGACTTCGATCTCGGGCGATTCGGCCATCGTCGGCACGCGGTAGTCGAGCAGGTTGGCGACTTGGTGCAGGCCGTTGGCCTCGTAGGAAGTCTCCTCGGACAGCGCCTGGCCCATGCCCATCCACACCGCGCCCTGGACCTGGCCTTCGACCGACATCGGGTTGATCGCGAAGCCGCAGTCGAGTGCGGCCCACACCTTCTCGACGGTGACCGTGCCGAGCTCCTCATCGACGCTGACCTCCACCACCTGTGCCGCGTAGGAAAAGCCCATCGTCGAGCCCACCGCGCCGCCGCGCTGCTTGCCGCCCTGGAACTCGGGCGGGCAGGTGAAGACGCCCTTGGCGGTGATCGTGCCGGTGCCTTTGAGCGCTTCCTCGACGATGTCGGCGAATGCGACATGGCGATCGGGCTCGCTGCGCGGGCAGGCGGCCTCGCCGAGCCACTCGAGCTCGGTGTCGTCGATGCCGAGCCGGCGCGCGGCGGCGGTGACGAGGAGGGCCTTGAGGTTCTCTGCTGCCTGTGCCGCGGCGTTGCCGACCATGAAGGTCACGCGCGAGGAGTAGGAGCCGTTGTCCTTGGGCGTGATCGCCGAGTCATTCGCGATCACGCGCAGGCGACCGTAGTCGACGCCGAGCACCTCGGCGACGATCTGGGCGACGATGGTCGACGAGCCCTGGCCGATGTCGGAGGCGCCGGTCAGGATGGTGATGCCGGCGTCGAAGTCGAGCTTGAGCAGGATCACCGCATGGGGTTCGCCGTGCCAGTGCACCGGCTTGGCGGAAAGGCCATGCCGAGCCCGCGCCCCTTGCCGAGCTTGCCGCGGCGGGTGCGCCAGCCGCTCGCCTCCTCGACGCGGTCGAGGCATTGCGGCAAGCCGTAGGACAACACCTTGAGGCCGTTGATGGTGTCGGTGGGTGCCTTCAGCAGGTTGCGCCGGCGCACCGTGATCGGATCCAGTTCAAGCTCTGCCGCCATCGTGTCGAGCAGCGACTCGAAGGCGAAGCGGGTGTTGACCGTGCCGTGGCCGCGCATCGCACCACAGGCCGGAGTGTTGGTGTAGACGCGGTAGCCGTCGTACTTGACTGCCGGGATGTCATACAGACCGTTGAGCATTGCGCCCGCATAGAGGATGGTGACCAGGCCGTAGCCGCCGTAAGCACCGCCGCGCTGCACCACCTCGGCATGACAGGCGGTAACGCGGCCGTCACGGGTGAGGCCGAGCTTCATGCGAATCTGCGTCTGCGGTCGGCCGCGGTGGGCGAGGAAGCACTCCTCGCGCGTCTGCAGCAGGCGTACCGTGCCGCGCGCCGCGCGTGCCAGCAGCGCGCAGATCACCTCGAAGTTGAGGGTCTCGGTGCGGTGACCGAAGCCGCCGCCGACGAAGGGCTTGATCACCCGGATGTGTGCCGGGTCCATGCGCATGCAGCGCGCCAGCGTCAGGTGCACGTAATACGGCACCTGGGTGACCGAATGCAGGGTCAGGTGACCGCGCTCGGCGTCCCAGGCCGCCAGCGCGGCGTTGGGTTCCATCATTGCGTGGTGGACTTCGGCGCAGTCGTAGGTCTCTTCGCGGACGAGGTCGGCAGCGGAGAAACCAGCCTCGGCATCGCCGAACTCGTCGTGCACCTCGCGCTCGATGTTGCCAGGCTTGTTGTCGTGGAGCGGGATCGCGTCGGGGGCGCGTGCGGCGGTCGGGGTGAAGTAGGCGGGCAGTTCGCGTACACGCACCCGGATCGCAGCCAGTGCCGCGTCGGCGGTGGCGTCGTCGACCGCGGCGACGGCGGCGATCGGGTCGCCGTAGTAGCGTACGCGACCGCGGGCGAGCGGGAACTCGTTCTGCGCGATCGGGATCACGCCGAAGGGCATGTCGCAGGCCTCGCCGGTGATCACCGCCTGCACGCCGGGTAAGGCGCGCGCGGCGGTGACGTCGACTTCGAGCAATTCGGCATGGGCCCAGCGGCTGCGCAGGATCCTGCCGACGAAGGCGCCCGCAGCGGGCAGATCGGCGGTGTAGCGCGCGGCGCCGGTAACCTTGTCCACGCCGTCGATCAAGGGCAGGCGTGCGCCCACGCCGTGCGCAACCCCGGTGCGCGAGGCCTGGAGTCCGGATTGGGGTGCGTTCATGCTGACGCCTCCTCGCGCGCCGCAGCTTCCACCGCGTCGAGGATCTTGACGTAGCCGGTGCAGCGGCAGAGGTTGCCGGCGAGTGCGCTACGGATGGTTTCGCGGTCGGGCGTCGGATTGCTGCGTAGCAGAGCCTCGGCGGCCATCACCATGCCGGGAGTGCAGAAGCCGCACTGGGTACCGAGGTTCTCATGGAAGGCGCGCTGCAGCCGATCGAGGCGACCGCTTCGGCGCATGCCCTCGATGGTCTCGACGTGGCGGCCGGCGACGCCGTGGGCGAGCGTGCTGCAGGCCAGGCGTGGCTGGCCGTCGACCAGCACGGTGCATGCGCCGCATTCGCCTCCGTCGCAGCCGCGCTTGGTGCCGGTCAGTTGCAGGCCGTCGCGCAGGTAGTCGAGCAGCAGGGTGTTGTGCGGGACCACGTCCTCGCGCAGCCGGCCGTTCAGGGTCAGGCTGAGGATGGATTTCATGTCGCCTCCTTTTTTGCGGTGTGCAATTGTTTGTCGTCAGATTGTTTGATATCAAACAATAAGGTCGGGACGATGCTAGCAGCCCCCTTCCCTGCTGAAAATATGAACGGCAGGTCATAGGGGGCCCCCGCCCAGGGCCCCTGCTCGGCGGCGTGCATGCCAATGCGGGCTCGCCGCGGACGATGCGCATGCGCTAACCTCGCGGCAGGCCGTCGATGCGGCAACGAACGGGAAGGGCGGGGGAACGATGCGCAGGATCAGGCTGAATTACGTACTCGGCGCAGACACGGGGTCGGCGCCGCTCCACAACCCCCTGCTGGATCTGCTGCAGGCGGTGCGCGAGCAGGGCTCGATCTCGGGAGCGGCGCGCACGCTCGACCT